>JAYVHC010001004.1:0-4051 GCA_043771575.1 Planctomycetia bacterium | reverse complement strand
GGCCGATGAAGTGGCCGCAATTTTGGCCAGCGGTGTCATCGTCGTTACGGCTTTGGGATTGATACGCCCAGCAGTTAGCGATCTGCTGGACGCCGCCTCACAAGAGATGATTGGGGTCGTAACGGAACTTGCCCGCAGCGTCGAAGGAATTCAATTGGTCGAAAAAGTCTGGGTGCGCAAAAGCGGATCGGGCTTTTATGTGGACATGCATTTGCACGTCGATCCCGAGCTCTCGATCAAAGTCGCTCATTCACTTGCGGGCAAAGTCAAAGCTAGGCTGAAAGCTAAAGTGCCTCGCATTCTGGGCGTTTTGATTCATATTGAGCCCAGCGAAGATAGAGTACCACTAGATTAGACGGTGCGGCAGGATCGAACGGGCGGACTTCAATGCTAGCACAGTATGTAGTGGTAGCAAATCTTAACCTATCGCAAATGTAGTACGTCGGTTGAAATCGCGTGACGAACAGCTATTGTTTCCTCCCATCGTTGGCCACGAGGCCAAAAACTTGGTTTTGGAACGAATTAGCAAAGCGTTAAGACGCAGGGAATTTGCGAGAGACTACCAAACGATAGTGGTTGGTACATGTATGAGGCGCGAGTGAGTCCAAAGTTCATTGACTTGACCCTCTTTGCCAATTTTCATGCGGCAACGGATTGCTGGAAGCAATCGAACTGATTGTTTGTTAACGACGAGCTTGCCGAATAGTTTTGCCCGTCTAGAGAACTTCGCCACTTCTTTGCCGACTACTCAATTGAGCATTCCGATTTCCGCGCACTGGTTGCCAACATGGAGTCGGTTGGTCAATGTTTGTAGAGCGTCAGTTAGCTCGCTCCCCAGTGCCCTCATTTGTTAGGGCAAATACGAGTTTCATTCTGACAAGGACTTTCAGATGACGTTACGACCCATGATCGGTCTAAATGCGGATTACAAAGCCGGCGCTCACAATCAACCTGCTTTTTCCTACGTAGCTGCCGGATACTATGACGCAATTTTTGCCGCCGGAGGGATTCCGGTGATTCTCCCTCCAGTTGCCGATGAAGACGCAATTGGTCAGATTCTTGATCGCCTTGATGGATGCGTGTTGGTTAGCGGAGGAGACCTTGACCCACGCAATGATGGTTTCATGTTGCACTCTTCCGTCAAAGCCATGGAGGCGCGACGCGAGAGATTCGATCGACGTTTGGCTCACGAGGTCGTCGAGCGACGGATGCCTGTATTCGGCATCGGGGCTGGCATGCAGCTGCTGAACGTAGTCTGTGGTGGCAACCTATTCTTGCACATCCCAGAAGATCTGCCCCATGCTTTGCCTCACCGTGATCCTCAAGATCCTAGCCATCGCCACTCTTTAGTGATCCAAGCTGATTCATTGATCGGCCGCGTGTACGGTGAAGGCGAAATTCGCGTTACCAGCCGGCATCACATGGCCATCGACAAAGTTGCTGACGGTTTCCGTGTAACCGCAAAATGCCAAGACGGGGTGATCGAAGCGATTGAAAGTGAAATGATCGATTGGTTCGCCCTCGGAACTCAGTTCCATCCGGAGTGCAGTGCCGCGAGCGCACTGGACATTCGGATTTTCGAAGAGTTTATCGAAGCGGTTCAGCAATCGACGATGGCAGTTCGCATGGCTGCTTAGAGCCTGTCCGAAAAGGGGTCTGACCCTTTGCCTTCTTCCCCCCGAACGCCGTATGCATCCAGCATGCGGCGTTTCCAATTGATTCGTAACTGCTACCAGCCCATGACCATGTTGCTTTCGATGACTCGCCGAGCTTTTTCCAAGTCGCTACCGGTTTCATGCATATACAGGCGAATTGCATGGACTTTGTCACCCGCGGACTTTGCTAAGCAGTCGCGGGCGACGCCGCACACGTCCATCGATCGTGAAGTGATGCCAAGTACGCCTTTGGAAATAACCCACGTATCTCGAGGGCGTTTGGTCAGCCGAATGACACTGTCCGTCGGATAGCACTGTAGGACAACTTCACGTGCGGCCGGCTCATCAGCGGCCCACGTAATAATAATGTGCGAATCTGTTTCAATTTCGAACAACGGCATGGCAGACCTCGGAATCCGTGGCAAAAACGAATTGTCAGTGGTATAAATCATAACGTCAGCAAGCCTTTGGGCATAGACTTCTGTGCATTTTGCAGCCGCCATGGTCGGCTGCACGCGATGCGAGCAATTCGTTGGTTATCATCAAGGCTAGGTTTGAAAAGCCTAGGAAAATCGTCCGTGAAAGCTAACAAAATCGTAGTAACTTTGATTCTGCTCGTTCCGATCGGCTTGGTGGCAGGGCCTGTCCTGTGGGCAGGAATGCGCAGCGAGATTGCGCTCTGGTACCTGGCGGCGGCTGCCAACGCAATAGATTTAGGGCAGGGCGACGCCGACCGAGCCATCGAGTCGGCTCTGGCCTGGGATCCGCAGATCGGCAGTCTCCAAGATTATTGGAGTGTGCGATTGCGGCAGCTCAAAGGCAAGTCCGATCTGACGCTCATGGAGGTGCTCAAGCAAGTACCCGAAGAACGCAAGCAAGAAGTCGGCGAGCGGTTGGCGAGGCAGTTCGGCAGCAAAAGGGATTTTGCACTTGCCGCCGACATCATGCGATACTTGCTTGGCGAAAAAGCCAACCACAACATTGTCTACTGGGACATAATGATTTCGAAAGCCCTCGAGGAGGATGGCGGGACCAAGGCAGTACAAGTACTCCGCGAAGCCATTGCGGCGAACCCCGAAAATTCCGATCTCCGCTTGGATCTTGCCCAACAATACTCGCAGATTCTCTCAAATCGCGATGAATTCGATCCAACGCTTGAGGCGTACAAGATTTGGTTTGGGGAAAAATACAATCGCGACACGAACACCTTGAATGCACTCGCCTACGGCCGCGCGCTGGCTCACGTGGAACTCGATCAAGCCCTCATCGATATCGACGAAGCTCTCAGTTACCACCCCAATGATGCAGACTTGCGCGACACGCGTGGTTGGGTGCGATACCACTTGGGGCGATACGAAGAAGCGCTCGAGGATGCGGAGTTCGCAGTGAAGGCCAAAGAAAGTCCATCGATCACCAATGGGTGGCAGACGATGGCGAATTGGTTGCTAAGTCCCGCGAATGTTCCTGAAAAACCTGTGAATTCGCGCACAGCCAATTCGCCTTCGCAAGACTCGCCGAACACCGACGAAGCTAAAGATACATTGCCGCTGGTAGGATCCACCCCAGGCGATCAACCCGATTCCCCAGTGGTGATGCTAGATCCGCCAAAAGTTTACTTGACGCGAAGAAACGCTGACTTCACGATTTGGTCGCGGGGTGTACTGCGTTATCATCGTGCAATGATTCTCGAAAAACTTGGCCGAACTGACGAGGCCAACGCCGACTGGAAATGGCTTGACGAGCATCGCTTGCCGCCCGATGATCGTTTGCATTGATTTGATTAGTTTGAATTCACCCTCCCGCGTGCGGGAGGGTCGCCGATATCGCGGCTTGATGTATTCGCTTTTTCACAAGCATCCGGGGGGTAGCCTTCTGGTCTGGGTTACAAAAAACCGAGACAGCTCGCGGCGCGAACTCCCAAAGAATTTGAATTGTACGAGGTGTAACGTGGCAGGGTAAAATGCTGAATACAAAGCTTCTAATGAGTTGACTTAGGATTTCCATTTGACATCCAAGTGAGACACAAAATGGCGAACGCCAATACGCTTGAAGAACGCCTTGCCAAGATCGAACGCGAATTAGCAGAACTGAGAAATCGGGTCGGTACTCCCGATAGCAAATCGCACTGGATCACGGACATGGTCGGTCGCTTCGAAAATGATCCAGTATTTGATGAAATAACCCGCCTCGGCAAAGAGCTGCGCGATGCTGAAGAGCCAGATGACGCGGGCTCTAGCGAAGCAAAGGCTAACTAATCGTGTTTCTGTTTGACACCGATCACCTTACATTCCTGCAGCGCCGCCAAGGTCCTGAGTTTGAGCGCATACTCGAACGCGTGGCTCACCATGACCAATCTGAGTTTTTCGTTTCCATCATTTCGTTTCACGAGCAGGCAC
>JAYVHC010001003.1:0-3816 GCA_043771575.1 Planctomycetia bacterium | reverse complement strand
AAGCTGTGGGAGCCGACTGATGGCCCGTCAATGTGATGTTTGCGCGAAAACCGCATCGTTTGGAAATAGTATCGAGATTCGTGGTAAAGCCAAGTATTTAGGGGGTGTGGGTACGAAAGTCACCGGCATTACCCGTCGCAAGTTTCGCCCGAATTTGCAATCGGTGAAGGTTCAACTGCCAAGCGGCGAACACAAATCACTTCGCGTCTGCGTTCAATGCATTCGCAGCGGCTACATTCGCAAAATCGTCAAGCAAAAACCATTCGCGCTGCCAATGAAGAGCTAGCCCAATGAAGAGCTAGCCCAATGAAGAGCTAGCCTTGTCCAATTGCTCGCAAGAAGAACGATTGAGACAATCGTTCTACACTCAACGTTGACAAGCAGTAGAAAGGGCGCATCTCCACGCAAGTAGGCGCCCTTACGTCGGCTAATTTCTGACACTCCCTACAGTCTGTGGTTTTTTAAAAAACGTGGCCGAGTTGCTCTGCAACTCGGAGCCATGGTCTGCTTATCGGCCTTCGTTTTCGTGAGCGTAGTCGAGCCGCCGAGCGAAGAGTCGTCGCCCTCCGCTGGCAAGCTCCCGTGAGCGATCGGTTTCTCAAGGCAAATTGGGTGCGTTGTCGGGCTACACAAGAGGCTACGTCACATGTTTTGAAATACTCATTCCTGGTAAACGCACACTATCTGCAGTGGCGTTGCTTCGCCAGGTGAAATGAGGTAAAAAGTGGTTTCTCGGTGCAATGCTTGTTATTCGATCGCTTTCGGCGGTACTGAAGGTCAGCACTCGCAGTAAACGCACGGAGTGGTACCGCCAGCGGGTGTCGCGTCGATGTTAAAAGCAAACCGGGAATGGCTGCGTGCGTGAACCTTTATCCACCACAAGAAATCATGGCTCTTGATTCCACCTCGCCGCGGTGCAAGCCGCCACCACCCCCAAACGGTACTGAGACCATTCTGCTAGTCGAAGATGAAAACGCAGTACGTAATATTGTGCGTATCGTGCTAACACGTTTCGGCTATAACGTGCTCGAAGCCGCCAATGGCAACGAGGCACTGGAAGTTGTTAGAACCTATGAACAGCCGATTCAGGTGCTGTTGACCGACGTCGTCATGCCCGGCATGCATGGTCCGGAAGTAGCCCGCGCCATTGCCAACAAAATGCCAGAGATTCGCGTGATCTTCATGTCAGGCTATGTGGACGATGCGCGTACCCGCGAGGGACTCGCCGACTCCACATCCAGCTTCATTCAAAAACCGTTTTCGTCCGATGACCTTGCCCACAAAGTCCGCGCGGTTCTTGACGCCTGAGGTTTAGCTCGAGGCATCATGAAGTGACATTGCAGCGAGATTTCTCAACTCCAGAGGGCTGGCAGCGCCAATTTTTTAGCCAGCAAACCGTTTTTGTTAAGCTGTAACGCCGTATTTTTGCGCATAGTCGCTTTTTCCGCGAACACCGTCAAAATTGGAAAAAACCCTACCAGACGCCTTCGCAACTTGCCGAATACTAATCGCGGACGAACATGCAGTCCAACTGCGTACAAGGGGGCAATCTTGACGCGAAGGATGCTGGTCTGTTCGGGCGCAAGCTCGGGCGGTTTGGCTTTCCGTAGGCATTGACCCTCGCTGACGCAGTCCTGACTGATTCCGTGTCAACCGTGCGATTTGTTCGCATACGACACACCACAAATCTCCCGCAATTCTCTTGTCATAGAGACTAACGCGTTGTAGATCGCTTGCGATTCGCGCGTTGGCCCAATGACAGGAGCAAGTTTGTGGACACTCGACAAGTGATTCGTAGGAGGGGTTCCAATGCGAAAATTTTTATTTGGTGCGTTGCTCGCATCAATGACCGCTACCATGCCTAGCTTGGCATTGGGCGGTGACCGCGAGATTGCTCAAGCTGTGATGGCACAGCTGCAACAGCACAAAGCTGAGGGCAGTCTTAAGGGTTTTGATCTCGATCTCAAAGTCGAGGATGGCGTCGTTTACTTGAACGGTTCGGTTAGCTCTCCAGCTCAAAAACGGCTGGTTGAACAAGCAGCCAGCAGCGCTGCTGGCGCGAAAGAACTGGTCAGCGAATTGCAATTGAAGGGTCAAACCGCTCAGACTCGCAAGAGTACTTCGGCGAAATCCTCCGTTGTGCCAGCTTCGACCACCGAAGCACCCGCCAAGCCAAGCCGCAATGACATGGCGATCACCGACTCAGTGATCAGCATGTTGCAACAATCGAAGCAATCCGGTGTACTTCGTGGCTTCGAACTGGACGTGAGCACCGTTGGCGGCGACTGCTGGTTGCGTGGTTTGGTTGCCAACCAAGAACAAAAGGACTTGGTCCTCGATCAAGTTCGCCGAGTTCGCGGTGTGTCTCGAGTTATCGACGACATCACCGTGGCTCACAACGGAGTGCGTCAAGCCTCCACGGGTGAATTGATGCTTACGGCTATACCAACACCACTGCCAGTCGCTCAAGGCTCCAGCATGCCTGTCATGAATGGCAGCAACGGCATGGGACCACGCGCATTCGCTCCCAGTGGATTGGCTGGCTATGTTGAAGGCGGCGCTCCAGGCGGTCATCCAGTGGCTATGCAAGGTGGACAGACCTATGGTGCCGGAGCTCCACGCTACGACCAACCCAATCTGCCATCGTACGCTTGGCCAAGCTACGCTGCATATCCTAACTATGCTGCCGTAACCTATCCCAAGCAGTACAGCCCATCGGCATGGCCCTACATCGGTCCATTCTATCCCTATCCACAAGTTCCACTCGGCTGGCGCAAAGTAGCCCTCGAATGGGATGACGGACTGTGGTACCTGGACTTCACCAGCAAGTAATACATGCTGAATCAGTTGGGTGCGGTATGACCCTCCGCGCATGACTTGTCCAAGAAAGCCTGAGCCAGTTTAAACGACTGTACTCAGGCTTTTTGCGTTTAGCGTTGACAGAGGAACGCGTCGCAAATGAAATGGAACCTGACTTAACGTTTCACTTCGAACCAGATTTCCAATTTATTTTCTGACGTCAGCTTCATCACTCTTGCCGCGCGCGGGTCGGTGACAATAACTTGATCCTCGTATAAAGCCAGACCGACTGGGTTGTCAAGCGGCGGACCTTCCACAACAATCGCCGGAGCTTGACCACGGATCACTTTCCAGATCGCTTTCTTATAGCCATCGGAAACGAAAGCTTCTCCTTTTGAGTTCACGACAACTTGATGCGGAAAGTCGAACACACGCTTATCGACAACGACCTCTTTCGCGCCGTCGTCAGCCACAATCAATAATTGTTGTGCGTCCTGCGATACAACCCAAACTTTGTCTTGGGAGTCGACAAACACGCCGCGAGGATTGACATCCGCCACATGCTCTACTTTGGTCGAACCGGCTGGTATGCGCATCAGTTTGCGTAGCTCGAGATCAGCGACGTAAATGGTTCCATCGGATTTGACTGCGATGTCCATGGGAATACCGATCTGGCCCCCGGTGATGGCGGTCGCCTTGCCGTCCTCGCTTATGCGATATATGTCCCGCGTTGAAGAATCACCGACCAACAACTTACCCTCCTGATCCAGGGCGATGCTGCGAACGGCGTTTAGCGGCTCGCGAAATCTTTTCGGCCCTTGCACAAACACCGTGAGCTTCTCGGCTTGCCACTTCCAAAGGCCAGGCAAATTGCGATCGACCGTAATCACGGTGCCCAGTTTGTCGACGACCGAATCCAATGGATAAACGGGCAATGCAGTTGCCGGTTTCGCGATGGCTTTCGCTTCCACAGTGGGCGCGTCTTGCGCCCGAATGTGCAGTGAATTTAGGGAAATC
>JAYVHC010001002.1:0-2038 GCA_043771575.1 Planctomycetia bacterium | reverse complement strand
TTAATAGATGTTTCGGCAATTACGGGTACCTGCGTCAAGCGTTCTCCAATGATTTTCCGCAATCCGTTGACGAGCGCGTCCACGTCCTCGCGAGTATTGTAAAACGCCAATGAAGCTCGCGTCGTGCCGCTGACCCTCAAGCGTTGCATCAACGGCATGCAGCAGTGATGCCCAGTCCGTACTGCGATTCCCAAACGATCGAGCCCGATCCCGATATCCAACGTGGCCACATCATCGCAGACGAAACTAATGACACCTGCTTTGGCGCTGGCTGTGCCTACAATTCGCAAACGCTCGATTTGACTCATCTGCTCGGTCGCATATGCGAGCAGATCGTGTTCATAAGCCACGACCTGCGAAAAATCGAGTGACTGCATGTAATCAATAGCGGCTCCTAGCCCAATTGCACCGGCAATGTCCGGCGTGCCGGCCTCCAGTCGATTGGGAAGCTGCGCATACGTCGTTCGATCAAAGCTGACGGTTTCGATCATGTCACCCCCACCTTGATAGGGCGGCATGGATTCCAATACGTCGCGGCGACCCCACAGAACTCCGACGCCTGTTGGACCAAAGAGTTTATGTCCGCTGAAGGCGTAGAAATCGCAATCAAGAGCCATGATATCGGTTGGAAAATGGCCAACCCATTGGGCTCCATCGACCAACACTTTTGCGCCCACTTCGCGAGCTCTTGCAATGATGGTTGGCAAATCGTGTATCGTCCCCAACGCATTAGAAACATGCTGAATCGAAACCATCTTCGTGTTTTCGTTCAACAGTGCGTTCAGACTGCTCAAGTCAAGTTCGCCGTCGTCCAACATGGGAATGGTTCGCAGAGTTGCGCCGGTGGCTTGACAAGCCATCTGCCACGGCACAATGTTCGAATGATGTTCGAGATCAGTCAGTAACACTTCGTCGCCAGGTTGCAAATTGCCCTTGCCCCAGCTCTCCGCGACCAAATTGATTGCCTCAGTTGTACCTCGTACAAAAATGCAGCAGGCGGCATCGGGAGCACCGATAAAGTTCGCCACCTTTTGTCTAGCGAGTTCGAAAGCTTCCGTTGCGCGTTGACTGAGTGAATAAATGCCTCGGTGAATATTCGCGTTCTCGTGCGTGTAGTAATGCACAATTGCGTCGATCACGGCTTGCGGTTTTTGCGTCGTCGCCCCATTGTCGAGATAAACCAACGGATGGTTATTCATCCGGGTCTGCAATATCGGAAAATCTCGACGCACTCGGTACGGATCGAAGGTAGTCATAGTACAGTATTCAGTCCAGGCAACTGCCCGAGGCAAGTGTAAGTTCATACTTACAGATTCTTGCGATTCCAGACGCTTCGGCAAGTCAGTTTCGTGTCGTCCGATCGAGTTAAGCAAAAAGTACCCGGCTGGCGCGTGGATGAATTCGCCACCGGTCGCATCCGGCAGATGCGATCCACTCAACAGAGCGGTGTTTCGGGTACAAGCTCGGAAATATCAGGGGGGAGCAAACGAGAAAACGCGGAATATTAATTCCGCGTTTTTTTGCTTTATGACTTTTTGAGTGCTGCCAAACCTAATGGCTACTCGCGAAACTCAACTTGGCAGCCACGCGTTAGCATGATGTAAGCATCTGCGATATCGAGGGGTGCGAGACCGATGCATCCTGCGTTCTTCAGGTCGGTAGCTGACATTTCCGGCGAGCCGTGGATGCAATTACCTCCAAGGTCGATCCAGTATCCACCGTAGGGATTGCTTGGATCGGCGGCGTTTATCACTTTACCGCCCGCGCCATAATAGGTTCGATCCTTTCGCTTGTCGGCAACTTCGAATAAGCCCACTTTTGAATCGAAGTCAGTTCCAACGGAGATTGGAAAGCGACATGCATACATATCCTTGAGGAAAAGCGTCATCTCACCGACCGTCAAATCGACCTCGCCGCGAAATGGGCCTTCAATAACTTTGAGCTGTTGGCCTTGAGTAAGAACCTGCGCATCTCCCAATTGATTGATGCTTTTTAGCAGCTCGGGTGTAATGTTGTGTTGTACAGCGACGCTGGCAAG
>JAYVHC010001001.1:0-10061 GCA_043771575.1 Planctomycetia bacterium | reverse complement strand
CTTCGGGAGGCAGAGCCTCCAAGACAGCTCATTCCCAGGCAGGAGCCGGCAGGAGCCTGGGAACGAGCGTGTTCGAGGTGGCGATCGGCGAGAAGTGTCGAATTTTTATTGAATTGCACATCCAAGCGGGCGCCGAAGTTCGTAAATGGATTCTGGGTGCAGTTACACTATCAACTGTGTTATCAATAGGGCGAATTCTAATAAGACTGAGTTGATGATTACATGACGAACACCGCGACTCGTTGGCAGCGCATAGGATTCGTCGGCGCTTGCTTTATTTTGGGCAGCCTCTGCTGGAGCATTTTTTCAACTGTCGGTGGGCCGTCAAAAGCGGACGTAGCCGACGAAAATCGGTATATCGATACCGATATTCCCAAAAGTCATTTTTCTCCAGCAGAGGTTGTCGCACTTCAGGTCCAGTCGATACGTAATTCAATCAAGGCACGGGATCAGCTAGCAGTGTGTTACAGTCTGGCATCACCGCAGAATCGTGAAATGACTGGTCCATTTGCACGATTCGCTGAGATGATCATGACGCCGCCCTACGACCGGCTGGCTATTTGCCAAGACTGGCAGGTAGGCGGCGCAGCGATCGAGAGGGACTACGCTGCGGTACTTGTGTCGACTGTCTCAAGGGATGGCGATACCACGGCATTTCGATTCCTACTGCATCTCCACGAAGAGGCTCCTTACACAGGTTGCTGGTTAACCGAAGCGGTGCAAGTTCTAGAGCAAGTGCGAACATCCGAAGAAGTCATCAAACCAAGCGATAAGGAATCGCTCCTTGACTGACTCGACAGATTCCGAATCATGCATTGATGAGGTACCGGACGAAGAAATCGTTCGTTTAATCCGCCTCCGCGATGAGCCGGCGCTGATGGTCTTGATTCAGCGTTACGGTGGTCAGGTCCACACTATTTGCAAAAATATTTGCGGCGATGAACTTGAGGCCAGCGGAGTGGTCTCGGATGTTTTCTGGGAATTCTGGCGTCACGCCGAGCTTTTTCAATCGCAACGCGGTTCGTTACGTTCGTATTTGTTTACGATGGCACGTAGTCGATCGATCGATCGTAAACGGTCGATGACTTCGCTGTCACGGCAACGCAGCAAGTTTATCGACACCAAGGCCCACAGTAACCACGCGCTTGCGGCGTCAGACGCGCCGGATCATCGAGCACTGAGCGTCGAAAAAGCTGAAGAGGTTAAACAGGCGCTGTGCCAGCTATCCGAACTTCAACGTCAGATGCTCCAGATGGCTTTTTTCGATGGCCTGTCGCATCGCGAGGTTGCGAGTGCTTTGCAGATTCCTTTAGGAACGGTCAAGACTCACATTCGCAAAGGACTGCTGAGGTTGCGGTACTTGCTTTCGGAATTAAGCCAATCAGGAAAACACTCATGAGTTGCTTGGACATACAGGACTCGCTAATTGAATATTTGCTCGGTGAACTCGACGCAGGGCACCGCGCCGCCATTGAGCAACACTTGGCGAAGGGTTGTCAGCAGTGCAACGCTGAAAAGTTGGCGTTAGCCGAGTCAGTCGATGTATTGTGGCAAGCGGTGCCGCATCAGAAGTTTTCGGAAGAATTGCAGCGCGAGATTGTAGCCCGAGTCCTTAAGACGACGCCCGTCTGTCAGCCCGCAGTGCAGGAAGCACAACAGTCGCGACCGGCCTCAACCCGCAGCCAGCTGATGCATCATCCGATTGCGCAAGCAGTGTTGGCATTTGCAGCCGGAATTCTGTTAATGATCTGCCTGAGGCCCTTGTTCACAAGTAAACATGATTTGAGCGTCAACCACGGTGCACTCCAACAAGCTGGCGCGGCTGTCAACTTGGCCTCGCCGCCAATCCCAGCTTCATTGGCAATGTCCGAAAAGAAGTATGAAAGTACGCACCTTGTTTCACTTCGCAAGAAACCCGGCTCCAGCGAACTGCGAGGTCATGTCTTGTGGGACGCGCTTGCGCGCGAGATTCACATTTTTTGTTTTGGCCTTCAACAGCCTCCGCAGGGGACGCAATACGCTCTGTGGTTGATTGGCCCCGGGATTGAAGTGCGAGCCGTCGAACGGCTGGAAGTTGACGCAGAGGGTATCTGCAAGGCCGCCGTACACTGGCCCGAAGGCGATTTTCGCTATGCCAAAGTAACGCTCGAGCCGTCTTCGAGACGCAATAACAGGCCTTCGAACGACGTTGAATTGACTTCAAACGCTATTCAGCCTTTCAGCTACTAGCGGCAACACTCACCGATCGCCCTTTTTGCTATGATTCCCAGTCGAATGCGGAGCATGAACCTACGACCCGACCGGGGAAGATACTTTGGCCGAACAATCGACAGCCTTTCGCGAGAGTTTGCCAGTTTGGGTGCATCGCATGGTGTGGGGATGCGTTTGCTTGATGATTTTGGTGATTGTGCTCGCCGCCCAGTTGCTGGATGGTTCAAAGTTTTGGTCGAGATGGACGGAAAGTAGTGGGCTGCGTCGCCCTTCATACGCTGAACGAGTGTACGTCGACGATTTGCTGCGAACGCGCGCCAATTCATGGTCTAACTTGGCTTATGTGATCATTGGGTTGTACGCAGTTGGAATCGCCTTCCAAGATGCTCGACGAGAAAAGAAGATGGCGAAGGGTTATCTGGGCAACACGCCCGCGATGAGCATGGCGTATGGTCTGGCTTGCTGTTACTTAAGTGTTGGCAGCGGTCTGTTTCACGCTTCGTTGACGCGTTTCGGCCAACAACTGGACGTGGCGGCCATGTATGCACCGCTGTTGATGATGATTGCGATCAACATCGGTCGTTGGGTTCCGCGATTCAACATCGGCGCACAGCGGTTTGAAACTTGGCCGATTTTAATCTTAGTGGTCGTTATCGCCAGTGGACTGTTGTTTCGTTACAAGTGGTCGATGTCGTCGATGAACGTTCTCACTACGCTGATCATCACCGTGGGCACGTTGACACTATTTGATCAAACACGCAGAGTGCGATTGCTGAATTTTCGCTGGTTGATCGGTAGCAGTTTGGCGATGGCGTTGGCCGTGGTGTGCCGCGAACTTGATGTTGCCGGAAGATTCTCCGGCCCGGATGCTTGGCTTCAGGGGCATGCCCTATGGCATGCGCTGACGAGCGTAAGTATCGGGTGTATGTATGCTTACTTTCGCTGCGAATCCTTGACAAACACAGAAGGTATTAAACGAACTACCGCTACACCTTAGCTTGGCACAGTTCATGGGTAAACATTGGGTGAGCCACGAAGCTCCGACGTAGTTTATATCCTGTCGCGGCGAAATAGTCTCACGGCAACGGCCCTGGTGGCAACGTCCGCAGGAAATGGTTCGTAATCATTTGGTAGAGATGCCGAGTCGCATTTTCGCCTTCGCGGATAGCGTGTGAACGGTTGGGATAGGCAAACATGGAAAACGGTTTGTTTTGCTTGATCAATTCGTTGATCAATAATTCGCTGGTCTGGTAGTGGCAATTGTCGTCGCCTGTGCCATGAATCAGGAGTAGTGCGCCTTGCAACTGGTGTGCGAACGTGATTGGGGAACCAAGGCGATAGCCCTCCGCGTTCTCACTTGGTAAACCCATATAGCGTTCTTGATAAATCGTGTCGTAGTACAGTTGATTGGGAACTGGCGCGACAGATACACCGGATTTATAGAGTTGTGGATAGCGAAAGAGCGCGTTCAAGGTCATCGAACCGCCACCGCTCCAGACCCAGACTCCTACACGACTGGCATCCAAGTAAGGCCGCGATGCAAGCACGGCTTGCACGGCGGCGGCTTGGTCCGCTGACGCCAAGATGCCGATTTGCTGATAGACGCTCTTGCGCCACGCACGGCCACGTGGGCTAGGCGTGCCGCGATTGTCAAAGCTCATCACGACATAACCTTGTTGAGCCAGCAACTGGTGCCACAGAGTCCGATCACCGCCCCAGCGATCCACTACGGTTTGTCCGGCAGGCTCGCCATAAACGAACACTATCAGCGGATACTTCTTGGCTGGATCGAACGCAGGAGGATGAATGCACCACGCGTCTAGCTCTATGCCCTCGCCGATGTCGACGCGCAAGAACTCGTGCTTCGGTAGTTGGGCCGCAGCCAGTTGTCTCTGTACAGCAGTGTTCGCTTCGACAACAAAATCGACTGCATGATCACTTAGTCGAACCACCTGTGTCCGCGGTGGCGAAGCGAATTGCGATGACGTGACGAGAGCACGTTTGCGATCGGGCGATAAGACATACTGATGCGTTCCCGGTTGATCCTTAGGCGTGACGCGTTCCAGTGAACTGCCATCAAAATGGACACGATAGAGATATTTTTGTGTGCCGCTTTCCGGCGACGCATAGAAGTAAATGAGTGATGAGGCATCGTCGACGCCCAACACATCCATAACGTCGAATGCGCCGGTAGTGACTTGTTTGGCTGGCTGTCCGTTGGTGGAAGCCAAATAGATGTGTTGCCAACCGTCACGCTCGCTGAGCCAAACGAATTTCGATTTATCCTTTAGCCACATCAATTCATCTCGCACATCAATCCACGCAGCATCTTCCTCCGTCAAGACGATTTTTGCATTTCCTGAGCTCGCGTCTGCTACGAAGAAATGCAGTCGATTCTGGGCTCGGTTCAGTTGCTGAATAGCCAACTGCTGAGCATTAATCCATTCCATGCGCGGCAAGTAGTATTCGCGCATGTCGCCAGGAATGTGCATCCAAGTGGTCGATTGACTTGCGAGATCAATGACACCGATTCGGGCCGCAGGATTGATAGTACCAACTTTTGGATAGGGGATGTACTGAATCTTGGGGTACAGAGTTGAAGTGTTATCCACTAACGGAAACAACTCGATGCCCGAGCTATCGATCTCCCAAAACGCTATTTGCGTTCCATCCGTGCTAAAACGAAAACCGTCGCGTATCGAAAACTCTTCCTCGTAAGCCCAATCAAATGTGCCATTGATTTTAGTGACCGCGTCCGACTGGGTCAGTCGTGTAACTTTTCCACCGCTCCGATTTTTTATGTCCTGGATATAAATGTCTTGGTTCTGTACGTATGCCACACTCGTTGCGTCGGGCGCAAATTTTGCGAACATCAGCGAAGATGCTGGTGCATCAGCGCCGATCTTGAAGAGCTTTTTAGTCGGTAGGTCCAGCACCCAATAGTCACCGCGAGTATTGAGCCGCCAAACACGCTTTGTATTGGTGAAGATCAGTAGCTTCGAGCGGTCTTCAGACCATTCGTAGGTGTCAACGCCCAGCGGCTTGTCCGCTGGTGTCGGCTTGAGCCATTCACTTGGAACGAGCACCTCCTCTGCTCTTGGATTCTTCAGGCTGGTACTGACGATCGCCGAAGCGCCGCTGGCAGGATCTTTTTTGATCCGTTCGAATCCCTGGCTGTCGCTTTGCCAATGACCTGTGACAGGTTGCAGTTCGAATTGCTTTTCAGCGAAAATCGCATCGATCGTCAGCCCGCTTTTCTCAGATCTCTTCTCCTGCGCAATGGCTGACGATAGACAGTAAGCTGCATCGTAAATCAAAATTGAAGAAAGAAACATACAAAGGTACTGCGAAGTCAAGTTGCGAATCATTTGAGTTACTTTTTGAACGATTATTGTTGTCAAAGATCTTGCGCTAGCAGAATTGTTGATGCATCGTCGGACGGTTGAGCGATATCGTAATCTCGATTAAGTTAGTCTGCTTGCTGCACACGCGATTCATTAAACAGTTCTCATTGGCGAGTCGAGCACCCATGATAAAGCAACTGACAACAATTGCCATCGCTTTTTTAATTCTTGTTCCGACCGCTGACGCACAATTCAACGACTGGAAACATTCGGGCTCGCTGTGCATCCTGACCACATCCAATGGCGCCAATCTGCCAGCTGCAGCAATGGTAGAGAATTTTCCGCTGTTGGTGCGACTGGAAAAGGACTTCTTCGATTTCAAGCAGGCACATACCAACGGAGATGACCTGCGATTTGCTGCAGACGAAACAGCGTTGCCCTATCAGATCGAGCAATGGGATGCGTCAGCCGGCAGGGCGAGCGTGTGGGTGCTAATGCCAAAGATCACGGGAAACGCTCGGCAGACGATTCGCATGTATTGGGGCAAGGCTGATGCGAAAAGCGATTCGAATGCGAAGGCTGTTTTCAATGAAACCAACGGCTATGCGAGCGTCTGGCATATGTCGGAACCAGTTGTCGATGATGCTGGCGGAACAAATTCGAGGGATGATGGGACGACGCCTTCGATTGGAATCATTGGCGAATCGCGGCATATGGCTGCTGGTCATGGAGTCTTTGGTGGCGACAAAATCGCGACCTATCCGTCTGGCGTGGGACCGATGACAACCGAAGCCTGGTTTCGCGCCGAACAAACCAATGGCACGGTGCTTGCGTGGGGCGAAGAGAAGCGGCCGTGCAAGGTGATGATGAATTTCCTAAGCCCACCGCGCATTGCGATTCAATGCTACTTTGCTGACGTCGAAGCCAAGTCTTCGCTGGCGACCAATCAATGGTATCACGTCGTGCACACATACACGTATAAAGACTCTCGCGTGTACATCAATGGGCAGTTGGACGGAGCCTCGACACCGCTGCTCGACTTGCCTAAGACTTCGCGACTGTGGATCGGCGGTTGGTACAATAACTATCACTACGTCGGCGACGTCGATGAAGTGCGGATATCTAAAGTGGCCAGGTCGGCAGACTGGATCAAACTGCAATACGATAATCAGAAGCCGTTGCAAACGTTGGTTGGCCCAGTGATCCAAGCTGGGGATACATTCGCGGTATCAACCCATTCGACCAGCGTGGATGAAGGAGCGACTGCGAAGTTCCATCTGCAGGCTGGCGGGGCGGAGAAAATCTATTGGACTTTGACAGCAGATGGCACAGAAAAACTTCAAGCTGTAGACCGATTTACATTCACGTTGGACACGGGCCGCGTTTCGGGGAGCAAGCAAGTTACGCTGGAATGCAAAGCCATTTATCCCACGGAAGTAAAGTCCGAAGAAATCGCGATCACGATCCACGAAGCCATCCCTGACCCCGACTTTACACTGGCGGCTCCCACGACTTGGGATGGACGCGCGACGATCGAAGTGCTGCCACAGTTCAGTAATCTCGCTGCGCTGCAATCCAAGGGTGCGGGCGACTTGAACCTCGAGTGGAGTGTTTTGCCCTTCGCGGTGATCAAAGAAGTTGTCCCCGGAAAGCTCATCCTAACCCGTGCACAGAACAGCGGTAATTTGACAGTAACAGCAAAGATCGGCAACGGAGGCGAGGCCGTAGTGCGATCTGTGACTATTGCCGTCGTGGAGCCAATAAGCGACGCGTGGGTTGCGAGAACGCCAGCTCACGATGAAAAACCGGAGGAAGGACAGTTCTACGCGCGCGATGACAAGAACTACGGTACTCTCCATTACAACGGAACGCTGGCAGAACCTGCTGACAGTGTCTTCCTAAAAGTCTACGCCGACGATCAGCTCTACAAGACGGAGACAAGTAAACTCACTGCCGACGGGAGTTATCAGTTTGCCGTAAAGCTCAAGCCAGGATTGATCGTGTACAAAGTGCAATTTGGCAGGGTCACAAGCGGCCGCGAAGCGGTTCTTGAAACGGTGGGCGACCTCGTCTGCGGTGATGCTTATTTGATCGACGGTCAATCCAATGGACTTGCGACGGATACGGGTGAAAAGTCTCCGCCGGTTACCAACAAGTGGATTCGCAGCTATGGGCGTCCAATAGGCGAATTGAAAAAAGAAAATCTTTGGTGTAACCCAGTCTGGAAGGCTGAGAGAGGCGAGAAAGCGGAGCTTGGTTGGTGGGGAATGAAGCTGGCGGAGCGTTTGCTGGAAAGCCAGAAAATCCCAATTTTTATGATCAATGGCGCTGTCGGCGGAACGCGTATCGATCAGCATCAGCGCAGCCAGACTGATCCGGCTGACCTCAACACGATTTATGGGCGCACCTTGTGGCGCATGCAACAGGCTAAGTTGACGCATGGCATCCGCGCCATTCTTTGGCATCAAGGCGAAAGCGATCAAGGGGCAGACGGTCCAACCGGCGGCTATGGTTGGGAGACTTACCAGCCGCTGTTCGTCGAAATGTCTGCCGGATGGAAGCAGGATTTTCCGAATGTACAGAACTACTACCTATTTCAAATTTGGCCAGACTCTTGCAGCATGGGAGGCAGGCTTGGCGCGGGTGATATGCTGCGTGAAAAGCAACGTACTTTGCCGCAGCTTTATTCGAATATGAGTATTATGTCCACGCTGGGTATTCGCCCGCCCGGACCCTGTCATTTTCCATTAGCGGGTTGGGAAGAGATCGCTCGACTGATTCAGCCGCTGATTGAGAGAGATCAATATGGAAAATTGCCCACCGCTTTCATCACACCACCGAACCTTGTTCAAGCGACATTTAGTAGTAGCGAGACCATTGCGCTCAAATTCGATCAGCCCATTGTTTGGAATGACAAGCTAGCGAACCAGTTTTACTTGGATGGTGAAAAAGATAAGATCGCTTCCGGCAATGGCGTAGGCAACGTGATAACACTGCGGCTGAGGAATGCATCGACAGCTAAGCGAATAACCTATCTGAAAGAGTCGAACTGGAATCAAGATACGCTTTTAAACGGCACAAACGGCATCGCCGCCTTGACGTTTTGCGAAGTTCCCATTCGCTTGCGAATTGACTGAAAGTTGGACGATCCTATGCCACGTTTTGGAAGTCGATCAAGATACGCTTACCCAGTGCCTCAATTTTGTACATGAGCAAATGGAAATCGGAAACGATTTTCAATACATCTTGACGCTCAACCGAGTTGGAATCGTCGGCGAAGAAAAGAATCGAGGCATCAAGCTCGATATCACAGCGGCAAAATGCAAAATCTTCACGAAGTCGTCACAGTTTTTGAAGAAACGCTATCAAGAACGGTAACTCGCTCGGTGTGGTCGAAGCACAGCTTCAATTCGTTGGCGACACCACTGTCCGGGTTCGACCGGCTTTGGTAAGGTTTTGTCGGTTGATAAGTCTGTAACCAACGCCCGTTTATTGTTCGGGGGAAATTCGGTGACGAAACTGAGCGAGTTCATGACCATAAAGCAAGCCGCTGAATTTCTTGGCGTGTCGCAAAACACGCTTCGTAATTGGGGGCGCGATGGTCGGATCAAGGAGCGGCGGCATCCAGTCAACCACTACCGGCTGTACGATTCAGAAGAACTAACCCAGTTGTTACAACAAGCCGACCAGCCACGCGAAACAACCGGAACGAGCAACCGCAAAGCCAAATAGCACCATGTCAGGAATCTTGCACTGATGCCGAAAAAGAAAGCGACCGAGAAGGCCACTGCAGCACCGGCAACCGAAGCGACGGCCAAGTCGAAGCCGAATGCGAAGAAGCATATCGATTCGTACTCGCACACCGACAAGAAGCGTGCCAACAATCCTCCGGTCGGACTGGTGAATTCGGACAGCGAACCAGTTGCACCGACAAAGAAAACCTACGCTTACGATCCACACCTTGATCCACAGTTGATGTGGGCTGGCAAGGCGGAGCGAACCAGCTTTGAAATTCCAACAGTTTCGCTGCACGTTCACGAACGGATCGACCCCAAAGCAATCATCGCTGCTGTTCGCACCAATGGAGATCGCGCCAAGCCAGGCGATGGCAAGTATCGACAGATGTCCTTGTTCGAGGAGCCAGCAACCTATCTACCTCTGCGAGACGCGCTTGATTTCTACAAGCACCCTCACGGCTGGACGAATCGTTTAGTCGCGGGTGACTCACTGCTCGTGATGAACAGCTTGCTGGAAAAGGAAGGAATGGCTGGCAAGGTTCAGATGATCTACATCGACCCGCCTTACGGTATTCGGTATGGGTCTAACTTCCAGCCGTTTGTAAATCGCCGCGATGTGAAAGATGGAAAAGACGAGGACCTCACCCAGGAACCAGAAACGCTGAAAGCTTTTCGCGATACTTGGGAGTTAGGAATACACAGTTACCTAACTTATTTGCGAGATAGGCTTGTGTTGGCTCGGGAACTATTGACAGAGTCTGGCAGTGTA
>JAYVHC010001000.1:0-3522 GCA_043771575.1 Planctomycetia bacterium | reverse complement strand
CGTCAGGAACCTCGCTTGCAACTTGGCAGCGTCGGCAGGTACTTCCGACTTTGGATCTTTGCCAGCCGATTCATCCGCAGCCTTGACTTCAGTTACCTGAGACACTTTGGGATCTTGAGCTGACGCACGCGTGGGTAGGCAAGTGCACGAAGCGCACACATATACGAAAACCACTATTGAGTAAAAACTCGAACGACGCATAGGGATCACACCTCTAAATTGCAGCGAAAATAAGAACCGGTGGCTAAAGTCAGCAGGCATTTGTGTGAAGGTCAATAGTTAAAAAATACCAAGCTGATCTCGCGCGTCGTCGGTCATGCGATCTTGAGTCCAGGGTGGGTCCATGACGACCTTGATATCAACGGTACCAATTCCTTCCATCGCTTCGATTACTTGCCGGCTGTTTGCGACCAACTGCGGACCAGCTGGGCACATCGGGCTGGTCAAGGTCATCTCGACTTTGACGTTCGTCTTGTCGGCTTCTTCAGCGTTGGGTTCGAGATCGACGACGTAAATTAACCCCAAATCCACGATGTTCACGAACAATTCGGGGTCGATGACTTGTTTAAGCTGTTCGCGGACTTTGTCTTCGCAAAGTACTTCTGGCATTCTAGACTCCTTAGAAATGGACTCCGCGATCAACATGGAGTCGCTTATTTGTTCATTTGCGATTGGAAACTCGATTTGATGATTATTGTATCAAAGTCCTCAGAAGTTCCAGGCTCATACCCAGCGCTGGGAAGCATTTCTGGGCATTACCAGCAGGCGCAACGTCTCACTCGGCGAGAGTGGCCCACCGTGGGTCGCATCTGCCGGATGCGACCATGAAGTATCTGAAGTCTAAAAACGCACGTAAATGCAAGGCCCCGGGAGCCTGCTGGCTCAACAAAAGGGTGCTGCCTAATGAACTGGGGGCAGGTACAATCTTACTTGAACGCAGTTGCGAAAACGATTGAAAAATGGTTCGCACTCCAGCCGCGTCAACTAGATGCAAGGACAACCTGTTATGAAATTTTGGTTATTGTTTATTCTCGCTTGGCTAGGTCAAACATTCATTTTGAATGCAGCCGACCCAATCCATGTTCTGGTTTGGGACGAGCGACAGCCACGTCAGAAGCAGGCTTATGACAACTACCTTGGAAACGAGATAGTTGCCAGACTCAAGGCGACGACAACCGAATTAGAGTTTCGGTCGGTCGCGCTCGACGATGTTGAGCAAGGACTGTCGTCGGGAAATCTCGAATGGGCGGATGTGATTATATGGTGGGGTCATGTCAGACAAGGCGAAATTACCGAAGCAACCTCACAGCACATTTTGGATTATATCAAACGCGGTGACTTGGATCTCATTGCGTTGCATTCAGCCCATTGGGCTCGACCATTCATGGCGGCTATGAACTGGCGCAGCATCGCGGACGGCCGCAAACACTTCGAAAAAGTTGCGCCTGGCGAAAAGATAACCATTGAGACGGTTGCTCCTCCGCGCCCGCAAACTGTGCCCACCCATGGCAGTGCTCTTACGCCAGCTTACTTTTCTTATAAGACAAATCAGAGTTCGATAACCGGTGTAATTCATCTGCCGTGGTGCTGCTTTCCTGATTATCGACCTGATGGAAAACCCAGTACGATTACCGTCAAAGCTCCGCAGCACCCCATCGCCCAAGGCTTACCGGCGAAGTTTCAAGTTCCCCAAACGGAAATGTACAATGAGCCGTTTCATGTCCCAGAGCCGGATGAACTAATCTTTGAAGAGACTTGGGAATTAGGCGAGCGATTTCGAAGCGGCATGGTTTGGCAAATCGAAAAAGGTAGAGTTTTCTACTTCCGACCTGGGCATGAAGAATATCCAGTCTTCAAACAAGCGGAGTTGATCCAGGTGCTGGCCAACGCCTGCACCTGGTTGGGTAGGGAATAGCGTTTCGGGGGCGAGCCGCCAGGGCGACGTCTGCTAATTTAAGACGAATCGAATTTCCTCTGCGCTGGCGATGGGTGCGTTCAAGCCAGGCGTCAAAGTTGATTCTTCCATTGCAGGTGCCGGTAACTTGGTGAGTTTGCCGAAACTCATTTGTGTTACGTGTTCAAGATCGGAGAGCTGAACTTGATAGAGGCGAACTTCGTCTTCATTAAGCCCCGCTTCAAACCGAGTCACTTCTTTCGCCTGGCGTAGCCGATCTAATTTCACGAGCAGGTCTTCTTGAGTGACTACGAATGCAGCGACCCGCAGCTTTGCCTTTTCGGGCCAAACGATGACCTTAAAAAAGAGCTTTGGAATGGCAACCCCTCCGAACTGAAGATCGACTTTGCCTTTGCCTCGAAGATTTAAGTGCAATTTGCCGTCATCCCCTTGGACGCAAGTGGGTGCATCAAAAACGGGGCCATTGAAAACGCAAAACGTGGCTCCATCACCGGCGATTTCAGTGGTCATCTGTTCGAGACGATTCCAGAGGCCGTTGACCTTACGAGCTTGATTGAACTCGAAGTGCTGAGGGGCGCAATTCGGAAAATGAAACGAATCATCTCCGTTACGCTTTGCGAGCTTTTCAGTGCGTCCCCACTGCAGATCTTCGCGACGGGTGAGATGGCCTTTGTCAAAAGGATTCTTCGATCGATCCTCGGCTTCAAATGTCGACTGCTTCTCGTAAAACTCGTTTCCAATCTGCGATTTGCGATCAAGCTTGTCGACTCGCTCGTCGCGAATCCAGCCATCGCCGGCTCGATTGCCCTTCCCTAACGCTGGGTCGATGTTTGCTGCGGAAAAGAAGGTCAAGCCGCGTTTCTTGTGGATTACAACTGAGTAGTTCCAATACTTCAGTTCTCCGCTGGTCCCGCTTATCTTGAGCATACTTGGTTTGGCCTTCACTGATAACGTCGGCAAGGGGACCGCTAGGCTTCCCTTTCCGAGAAACTCGGGGTCGTATCCGTTGCGTTCGTCATAGTTCGAAGTATCGATCGTTACCAGCTCATTCGTACTCGCCAGTGACACCATAGGGGCTGACAACTGTGGCGCTATCGAAATCGGTTGAGCAGTCGTAGCCGCTGGCGATTGCAGGATGTTCGCGGTTCGTTCAGGTTCTGAGCTTAGCGGCACACGCACTCCGATTTCTATGGGAACCCATATGCGAGTAGTCCCTTTTCCGTCGTTGCTGATCTGGACACCAGATCCTCGCAAAGCTTGACTTCCAACATTGGCTGCTGCACTCACTTCGGACCAGGCCGGCATCGTCCTCTTCAGTGCTTTGTTCGCGAGGGGGTGATTTCCATGCGAAGACTCCAGGTACTTGAGTATCTTACTGACACGAATTCCTTCGTTTGCGATCCAGTCCAATTCGTCACTTCCCATATCGTTGGTCCACACGCGATTGTCTTTGGTCAAGTAAACGGTGCGTCCGTCGCGAACTTCCGTCCGGGGTACTCCGCTGTGATGTAATGCGACAACTTCCCAAGAGTTATTAAAGACCGGCGACCCTGAAGATCCCCCAACCGTATCCGTTTGGTACCACACATAGGGACCGTTTTCGTCAT
>JAYVHC010000999.1:0-3026 GCA_043771575.1 Planctomycetia bacterium | reverse complement strand
CTCTTGATAAGCCGATAGCATGGTGCGAACCAGCGAAGCACAGCGTTGATGTTCGGTATCGACTAAGTGGCTTTGCAAGCGACTGAGACTTGACAGGATATCAATCGCTGGATAACGACCACGATGCGCAATTTTCCGGGACAGCACAAAGTGCCCATCGAGCAAACCGCGTAATGCGTCGCTGATCGGTTCGTTGTTGTCATCACCTTCTACAAGCACTGTGTAGATCCCTGTGATGCTACCTTGGGTAGTTACGCCCGAACGTTCTACGAGCCTTGGCAGCATCGAAAAGACACTGGGCGGGAATCCTCGCGTGGTGGGAGCTTCACCCGCGGCGAGCCCGATTTCACGCTGAGCCATCGCAAAACGCGTTACCGAGTCCATCATTAGCAACACGTTCTTGCCGCAGTTGCGATAATATTCAGCAATAGCTGTCGTAGTTAACGCTGCTTGCACACGACGCAGCGCTGGTTGATCGCTGGTGGCGACAACGGTAACACACTTCTTACGTGTCTCAGGCCCAAGTTCGCGTTGCAAATATTCTTGAACTTCTCGCCCCCGCTCGCCAACGAGGCCAATCACGACAACGTCAGCATTTGTACCGCGTGCCATCATGCCTAGCAACGTACTCTTACCGACTCCCGAACCCGCAAAAATCCCGATACGTTGACCGCGACCGAGCGTCAACAAGGAATCGATGGCACGCACTCCTGTCGCTAGGATTTCCGTGATCGGCGGCCTTTGCATGGCATTGACGGGATCATTATCGAGCGACACTTTTGACGTAGCTTTGATGGGTGGCAAATCATCGATTGGCCGACCCGCTGCGTCGATGACACGGCCCATCAACTCTGCGCCAACACCCACACTAGCATGCGATTTGACCAAGTGAACCGTATCGCCTGGCGAAATGCCATCGGCACCGTCGAGCACCGCGAGCAGAGTTTTACTACCTTCGAAGCCGATGACTTCCGCGGAGATAGCTGAACGACCTCGGCAACGGATCTCGCATACGGCACCCATCGGCACTGGCAAAGCCAGTGCTTCGATAGAGTTACGGCCGACTGACCAGATGGTCCCCTGGATGTTGCTTGGCATGGCTTTACGCAGGGAACCGAGCAGTTGCTGAACATCGGGTAGAATGGGGAAGGTGGCGGTCACGCGGGTGTCTTGATTTGTTATTGAAGTTGTTCAACGAGCCGCTGCAGTTGCGTTTCCAACTGTTGATCAATGAAGCCGTGCATCGAACGCACAATACAACCGCCGAGACTGATCTCAGGATCAGGAATGACTTCTATCTGCGCGGCTTGAGGAATCATCTTTGTCAAGTTTTGCAGAAATCGACCAGCGATCGAGAAGTCATCGGGGTTCACCAGAATCCGCAGTTCGCGAGCGTCGCGCATGGCGATGATTGCTTCTTCAAGCCATACTCTCAAGACTTCTTCGTTGTCTTGCATCGAACGCCGGACCAGTTTCTCAGCCATCCTGGCGGCGAGTTCCACGGTTAAATTCCTCCAGTTGGCCAGCCATTCGCTGGTTTCACTAGCGAGTCGTTGTACAGTCGCTTCGCAAGATGCGATGGCAGTTTTGCATCGCTGATCGCTGATTTGCTGCGCACGACGCTCGACCTGCTCATCGAACTCGGCTCGCCCGCTGTTTAATCCGGCTTGATGAGCTGAGTTTGTAATATCGACAGACCTTCGATTGGCTTCTTCAACAATCCGTGCAGCCTGTTGTTGGATCTCCGCCAAGTAAGCTCGCGCACGCTCCTGCACGTCTTCGACATTGAACGCAATAGGATGCGCGTTCGTGGAGCTTTGTCCGGCCCGATCGCCTTTGAGAATCGTCGCCATCGTGAAGACTCCTATGCCACAGCTCGCAGTGCCTGGGAATGGCTAGTGCGATGCGAAGGAGGTGGTAGCATCCTTGCAGCCAATTCAGCGATACTGCGTTGAGCTTCGTCTATGTCTCGCAATTTCAACGGCCCAATTTTGCTCAACCGACTCGCCAGCGCCTTGCCGTCAGCTTTCGTTAGCATGGCGTAAAACCGTTTCATAAAGGTGTGGCTCGCGCCGGCTAACGCCAGCATTACCGTTTGGGAGTCAGTCGCAGTCAGAACCTGCGCGAGCTGATGGGTTGAGAGTGACAAGATCTGTTCAAATTCCAACTGAATCAGCGAACGGTCCGTATTGCTCAGCGGAGGTGCGTCATTCGATCGAGGAAAGGGCAAGACGTAGGGATCATCGTCGAAGTTGGAATCGGCCAGCGACTGTCTCGACGAACCACCCAGCTCCGTATCCACTGCGGTGATGCGCGAGCCAAGTGAACCGTCAAGCGACGAGGCTTCACTTGAGCCAGCCGGTGCAGTCGATTGTTTTGGACGAGCAGAGTTGATAGGTGCTTGTGTAGCAACGCTTGGTGCACTCGCCTGCACAGCTGCGGAGTGCGGCGCTCCAGTGGACGAATCCTGCGAAGAATCAAAAGCGATATGAACGAACCTGGACCAAGTCTCCTGCAATTCAGGCGGCGCGGCAGCCAGCAATGCGGCAACGCGCCGCGTCCCTTTGGATTCACTTTCAACTTGCTGCTTATAGTCCTTCAGTCGCTCGGCGAGATGCTCCTCGATCGACTGCATCGCTTGGTTGTCGATGTCTTGAAGATTGGCAATCGCTTGCAGCACTTCTCGATGCGTAATAGCGGGTAACTGCTGCAACAACGCAACGCCGGTTCCTGGCGATAACTGATTAATGACCACTGCAATCAAGGTTGCGCGTTCGCCCCGCAAGAAGTGACTGAGTGCTCGAATGTCCATCCGCTTCCATGAGGGCTGAGAACTCTCCGGCGAAGTAGACTGCGAAGCAGAAATCGACTCCGTGTGAGCCGAATTCAACGGAGACCCGTAGCGCTCGGAATGTTCCGCCAGCGATGACGAATCAGCGTGCGCGCCCCTGTGGGTGTGGTTTGTGTCGAGTCCGCCCTTTACGCTGTTCATTGACATCGGCGCAACCGGTGCAGCCATGGCTTCG
>JAYVHC010000998.1:0-3209 GCA_043771575.1 Planctomycetia bacterium | reverse complement strand
GATAGCGTTCTATGGAATTGCCCACCACTGCAAGTTGAAAAACTCCTGCCTGCATTATGTGAGTGGCGCATGGAATTGTCCAAAGTTGAAATGGTTCCGTGCTGGTCCGTGATGTTGGCCTTCGAAAATCGATGGGACGTTCCTTTCGATGGTGCTTTTATCAATTGCGGGACGCTGGGCTGGATAGCTCGCGACTCAAGCAAGCCGTCTCGCTCGAAACTGATGGAAACCTGGGTCCTTCATTCCACGGCGGCCTGGGCGAACGGGAATCTCGACATTTCAAAAGAAGCGGCAATAGCGAACCTGATCCACGAGGCGGAGCGAGCGACTAGTCGAAAGATGCCGGGGCCTGACGTGGCAAAGGCTCATCGTTGGCTTTATTCTCGACCAACGGAATCATTAGCGGATGACGCGCTTTGGGACGAGGTGAATCGACTTGGCGCGTGTGGAGACTGGTGTGGAGGTCCGCGCGTTGAGGGCGCATTGAAAAGCGGCATGGCTCTCGCTGGGCGAGTTCTAGGTTCACTGCACGAACGTTCTTCGGTTGAAATAAGCTCGCCTCGCCCCCTTCAGTTAGAACTCTTCGAGTAGCAAAAACGCCAGCCATGTTACACGATCACAAAGATCAATCAGCGTCTTTCGGCTTTATCCCGAAGCGATCGCATACCCTAGCCGGTTGAGATGACGCTTTGGCCGGCATTGATGGAGAAGCGGATGGGTTGCTTTTCTTCGAAGGCTGGATCGTTCCCATCTGAACCAACGGCAAAGTCTTCATCAGTGGCGGAGCGGACTTGTTTGGGCATGCACTGCAGCCGCCATTCGACCTTCCGCTGGCTAGTGCCCACAATCGGCTCAGCAAAAACGCAAACGAGAAGGCCACCACACCTAACGCGCACCACGTTTGCCAATCAAATACCATCGTTACCCTCGGCTATTACGCGTGTCTTTACCGACACGTTGGCTCGTTGATTTCAAAATTCGACACTTCTCGCTGAACGGCTCTCGCCAGGCTGGAGCCTGCAATTCACGGGGTTTCCAGGCAGGAGCCTGGGAACCAGATGGTGGCGTTACCCTAAGACCCAAGTGGCCGCGTTGTAGGTGATGAAGCTGCCAATGTAGGCTAGTGTTGTCATGTAAACAAAAGTGAAAATGGGCCAACGCCAGGAATTGGTTTCGCGCCTAATGACCATCAAGGTTGCAGCGCATTGCGCACACAAGGCAAAGAACACCATAATCGAAAGGGCTACGGGTAGTGTATACACGGGGCGACCGTCTTCCCAGCGCGAGCTGGCCAGCGCTTCCTTCAGGCTGCCATCTTGCTCGTCGACATCCCCGCCCAAGGAATAGATCGTTCCCAGCGTTGCAATAATGACTTCCCGCGCGGGGAACGACGCGATCACCCCAACTCCAATTCGCCAATCCCAGCCCAGCGGTTTGACCGCCGGTTCGATCGCCTGTCCAGCTTGCCCGAGAAAGCTTCCTTTTATCAACTGTCCGTTCAAGCGTCTTTCTTCTGCGCGCATAGTGTCCAACTCGGAGTCTGTTTCGTTAGACACTTGCGACTCGCGTAGCTCTATCGATCGTGCCAGTTGATGTACTTCGGTATGGTCGCCAGGGAAATAACCGGCCGCCCAGACCAGGACTGCCGTGCAGAAGATCAACGTACCGGCTCGCCCCAAGAACGCTTGGCCGCACTCCCAGACGCGATAGAAAACGACCTTTGGCGAGGGCAGTTTGTAGCTCGGCAACTCCATCACAAATGCGGACGTCCCACCGGGAAAGAAGAATCGCTTAAGCAACCAAGCCACAGGCACTGCCACTGCCATCCCCAGAACATGCATCCCGAACAGGACCAAACCCTGCAAGCCAATCCAACCACCTAACCAGGTCGTTTCGGGAACAAACGTATAGATCAACAGTATGTAAACCGGCAACCGGGCTGAGCAACTCATTAGCGGCGCCACGAGAATCGTTATCATGCGGTCGCGAGTGTTTTCGATCACGCGCGTGGCCATAATGCCAGGAACTGCGCACGCGAACGACGACATCAAGGGCAGAAATGATTTGCCGCTCAAACCCAATTTGCACATCAGCTTGTCCATCACGAATGCCGCGCGCGCCATGTAGCCGCAGTCTTCGAGCACACCGATGAAGAAAAACAAGATGAGTATCTGCGGCAGGAAAATAAGAACTGAACCAACTCCTGCAATGATGCCGTCGTCAATCAAGCTGCGCAGCGTGCCTGGTAACAGCCAATGTTGAACCCAACCCACCAGCCAGCTCTGCAAAGTCTCGATTCCGCCCATCATGCCCGACGCACCCGTCGAAATACACTGGAATATGGCAAACATGATCGCCGCGAATATCACCAAGCCCCATACGCGATGCGTTAGCACATGGTCGATGCGGTCCGAAAGCGTTTGCGCCTCTTCGTCGGGCTGATCTACGATTCCAGCCAATTGAGATCGAATCCAGTTGTATCGACAGCGAGTTTCAACGGCTGGTACTCGATGCCCTGCGGAGGCTAGCCTGTCGCGGGCGGCGCCAATTCGCTCCGGCAACTCTTGCAGCGCGGTTTGCTTGGACAACTTCTGTGCATGTACGCCGTCAATATCCAGCAATAACCGCTCAACCAGGAACTCTTGCATGACAGGTTGACCACGGGCGACCAGCCAGTCTCGCAGTTCAGCTGATTCCCGCTGAAACTCGCGGGGGAAAACACTGGCCGCAGCCACGTCTCGGTCGCTGGCTGCTTCGCGAATCGCAGCTTTGACATCTTGGATTCCCGACGATCGACTGGCCGTGGCGCAAATGACCTTCACACCCAATCGTTCGCTCAACTTAGCAAGATCGACCTGGATGTCGCTCGCCAGCACACGGTCCCACATGTTCAAAACTAATACCAGCGGAATGTTCAATTGACGCAACTGCGTGAACAGATACAAGTTGCGTTCAAGGTTCGTGGAATCGACAATTGCAACAATTACATCCAGTTTCGGTACATCCGGTTGACGGCCAAGCAATACATCAACCGATACCATTTCATCCATGGTTCGCGCCGAAAGACTGTATGTCCCTGGCAAATCGACAATCAATACTTCGCCGCCGTCGTCACGGTAACGGCCAAGTTTCTTCTCGACCGTTACGCCTGGATAATTGCCGACGCGAGTTGGCACGCCGCACAAGGCACTGAATAGCGTACTCTTGCC
>JAYVHC010000997.1:0-1956 GCA_043771575.1 Planctomycetia bacterium | reverse complement strand
CGCAGTTACCGTAGGATTCAGGGCGGTAACGTTACCCTGACAGGGACTTCCACCCTGCTGATCAAACGCCTTCAAAGGCGCACTAGAACAGTTGTCCTCAATCGTTCCGGAAGGCTCGCTGGCTCACTTGAACGTTTTCATCCATTGGAAAAATGCGAGTTGACTTGGGTCTGTTGCCCTTCGGCAGAACGGTTGGGGACAACCGTTCTACACTTTGATGCAGCCAGCCGCTGTAAGTAGCGGGGTGGGTTTCGTGCCTCAACCCACCCTACATCTACTTCCGGAGCGACGCGGCATGCTGTGAAAAAAATTCTGTCGGGAACTGGGTAACTCCAGTTGGCGTCTAGCCACTTGGCGATTGTTTCAATTCGCCGGTTTATAGCGGTAATTAGGGGGAGTGTCCCAACTCGCTGCGATAATTCGTTGACTTTTCGGGCTAAGATTGGTCAGCGAAGCGTTCGGCTCAAGAAAAAAGCCAGAATTCGGTAACCCTCCGCGATCTTCGATTCACTTTGCCATGCGACTTCGCGACTTTCTGTGCGACCAAGGGAATATGTCATGATACCAACTCGGCTCCGACTGATAGAAATTTCTTTGGCATTGTTTCTAGGACTTCAGGCTGGAGGGAGTTCAGTGTTTGGTCAGCAGGAAATTGGATTTGCCGAAAAATTCGCACTGTCGCCTGACCGTCGCGCGACGCTGGCGGAGCTGATTCCAGGGACCGAAGAGTACTTTTATTATTACTGCCTGCATCATCAGAACGAAGGCGCATTGGCTCAGGCCCAGGTCGTCATCGAACAGTGGCGGGCCAAGTCGGGCGACATTCCGCAAGTTGTCAACATGTCAGCCCGGCAAATGCTGCTTAGCTACAAAGAGAACCCGCAGCGGACGCTCAATTTCCTGCGTGATCGCTTGGGGCTCGATTTTAATCGCGCTCCACCGTCGAAGGATCGCGCAGCTGAGCTGCTGAGTGTGCTCGATAATGCCCTGCTCGCAACCGAGAGAATGCTTGCGCAAGCGATCGCTCAAGATCGGTCACTGAATCAGATCGAGACCTCGGGTCTGGCTTTGGTGATGGGGCGCGAATTGGCTCCGGATCAGTTGCGAGCCGTGTTGCAGCGTGTCGAACGAGCCGATTTACCAAAGTTGGTAGAGCGCATCGCGGAAGAGTTGGCGATGCAGGACTCGCCTGGCTTCGGCTGGGCGCCCATTCACCAGCAATTGACTTTGATTCAACTCGATCAGATACTCAAACTGCGACCAAATTTACTCGAGCAAGATAACTTTGTTCGAGCCTACGCGGCGCGGTTAGCTCCTCCTGAAGGAAGTTCACTTACTGATAAATCCGAGCTGCGAACGTATTTGCAGCGTTTGCTAGCTTGGGGGCGACGGCTGCCCGCGTCGCAAAACAGTTTCAAAGCGATGGTGATTGGCAATCTGCTCAAGCTCGATGTGAGTGATGCGAAGTACGATCAGCCACTCTTTGTCGAGTATCTCGGTTTGCCGCGCAGCGCATTTTACTATGACCTCGCGAGATTCAAGAATGCTGCGCCGCCCATGGCGGAACTCGGTTATACGATGAATCCTCAAGTGACGCTGCCTCCGATCGGCGACGACTCGCAACTGGTACAACGCTACTTGGAGAATTTCTTGAAGGGTGCCCAGAACGTCGATGCTTTCGCCAAATTCTTAAATCGTGAATATCTCGAACGGGTCCTTGCCGAAACGAAGATTTTAAATGGTATCGGAGATTCGACGACATGGTACGCCAAGCTTTCTGCGACAGAACAAAAGACTTTGCGGGAGCGTGTCGAACTCCGTTTTGCTCCCCAGAACACGCATCAATTCAGTGCGTCCGATGAAGTCAATCTGCAAGTCGAATTAAAGAATGTGTCGCAGTTGATCGTGAAAATTTACAAGATCAACACGCTGAATCACTATCGCAATCGACAAGAG
>JAYVHC010000996.1:0-2151 GCA_043771575.1 Planctomycetia bacterium | reverse complement strand
CAAAACTGGAACATCTATGTCTCGCGTGATTCGGGCCCTGCCTCGCTTTGGGTCCAGGGGACGGATGCATTTTCCGCCGTTTATCGTGGCGTAAATGGTCACACCTACTCATACTTCAGCGTGGCGCGCGATCGCGCGGGGAACGTGGAAACAATCCCGGAAGTAATGGACATGGTAACTCAAGTTTTGTTTTGGCCCAAACATAACTCCATTGCTTCCGTGGATGTCAACAATGACGGAATTGTTTCGCCGTTGGACGCACTGCTGGTCATCAACACGTTGAATTCCAAGGGCTCGCGAAGCGTTATGCTTGATGAAGCCCGCGTTCCCTATATTGATACGAGCGCTGATAATCAGGTCTCGCCTCTCGATGTATTGTTGGTAATTAACTACCTCAATCGAGTTCGCCATGCTGGAGAAGGCGAAGCCGCCAAGATTACTGCCACGAGCGTGCCATTGACGGCGGCCCAATCATTTGCACCAGTTGCTTCTTTGATCGACGATTACTTTGGTCTGCTTGGAAGAGAACGTGAAGATGGCTCACCGAGTGAATTTGATTGTTATGCAACCAACCGACCGTTGACGCAATGGTGGGACATTCCAAGAAGTCAGTCCGTTTCCGTCAGACTTGATCCGGCACAGGCAATGACCATTCGATCAAGAATATTTGGCAATTGCGATTCGGTGGATGAAACATTCAGCGATGAAGTTTGGGAGACACTCGCTACTGACATACACGAAGAAATTGGTTAAGTCAGCAGGCTCATGGCTTAGGCCCAACCATGGTGCCGGCCCATGAACATTTGAGACAAATGTTCTACACTTCCTGCTCCGGTCACGCAAACCACTCGGCGAAGCTTTTCATGCTAAAACACATAAGCCCTCGTCGCCATTCATAGCCACCCGCCTGTTTAGTGAGAAGCCGAACAAACCGCAGAGTAAATCTGCGGGATTCGCAGCGCGGTGTTGAGCTACCACTCTTGGTGGTCGAAAAACAACAATCTCGAAAAGTCAAACCGATTTCAGAGTTTGCTGTTAAAATTACGTGCAATGGTGTTGAGCATGGCAAGTCTGGGTGTCGCAGCATTTGGCAAGCAGATTAAGCGTTACACCGTGGCTCGTCCCGGTGGTCGCAGCATTTGGCAACCAGACGCGATCACCAAAACTTCGTTTGAGCTTACCGCCTGGCTTGTCCCGATGGAGGCGACAATTGAAAGCTACAATGACGCTACCATATATTCGTTTGCTTTTCGCACACATCCTTGAGATTCCAACTGTAGCTGCCATTTGCAGTCCCACTGGCGTGAAACCAGCGTCGCGGACGCACCATGAACAAACACATTCATGGTGCTTTGCAGCTTTTCTAAAGCTCCTACAACGGAATCCGCTTCGTCGATATACTTATCCAAGTATCATCCACATGATTTTTTCGGACCCGTCCATGTTTTTTAAATCCTGTTTGTCGAAACCTGCGGTGTAACGGGCGATACAAAACCCTCAGGCTTGACTGTCAAAGTGGAGCATTCGACTGCTCCCAATACTTGTTCAGCCGTGTTACCCATAATAAACCCTGGAATTCCCGTTCGGCAGACTGTACCCATCACTAACAAATCCGCTCCCAGTTCCTTCACCAACTCGGGGATCGCGTGTACTGCATCACCCTTGGGAAGATGAACGTGCTCTGGCGTAATGGAATTCTTCACCAGTAAGTCCTGGACTAGATCGCGGTGTTTTCCGAACTCCTGAAGAACGGCACGGTCAACATCTGCTTTTGGAACAGAGAAGCGTCCTCGCATCATCGATTCACCCACGAGCCTCCAAACATTTACAACATGAAGCTCGGCATCTTCGACTGTTGCAAGCGAGGAGGCAAGCTCCAAGATGACTTTGTTCAGCGTATCGTGCGAATCCCCAACGAGTACGGGGTCAACAGCGACTAGGATTTTCTTAAAGCCCTTTTGCTCTGTTGACTTCAAAGCGAGGACTGGGCATGGACAATCTCGCATCATGGCCGACACGGTGTTGCCAAAAAAGAAATCTCTCCAGCCGGGTTTCTTATCCGCCGTCATGATTACCAGATCGCGCTGGTTTTCGATCACATCGCGAATGATTTCAACAAAGGGCTCTCCTTCTAGCAAGCGTGTTTTTGGG
>JAYVHC010000995.1:0-4890 GCA_043771575.1 Planctomycetia bacterium | reverse complement strand
ATTCGGTCTGATTTGAGCGGAATTGAACCCAAACGAAAGTCGCCATCATGAAATTCGCTTTCCTGTTCGCTGTGCTATGTGTTTCCCAGATTGCTTGCGGGGGGACACGCGATGGGTGTTTTGACATTTATTGGGTCGACGTCGAAGGTGGCGCAGCGACCTTGATGGTTACTCCTACGGGCGAATCGATCTTAATCGACACAGGTAACGCAGGCGTGCGCGATCCGAAACGCATTGTAAAAGTTGCTACCGAAGTCGCCGGACTGAAGAAGATTGATCACTTGATCACCACGCACTACCATGGTGATCATTTCGGCGGCGCGGCCATGCTTTCGACTCTGTTGCCGATCGGAAAGGTCTACGACAACGGCAAATTTGATGGCATGCCCGACAACCCTGGCAAGGAGTATTTCGAATTCGCTTGCACAAGTCGCAGCGTTATGCAGCCCGGCGCTGAGCTGACATTGAAGCAGCTTGCCGAGGGACCTAAACTACGCATGAAATGCATTGGGGCTCGACAGCATTTCGTTGAACCGCAACCTAGCGACGCCGCCAACATAGAACAATGCGCTGCATGCAAAGAGAAGGACCGCGACGGTTCCGATAACGCCAACAGCATCGTGATGCTGATCGATTTTGGCCAATTCCGCTTTTTCGATGGCGGCGATTTGACTTGGAATCAAGAAATGAAGCTCGTTTGTCCTAACAATTTGCTTGGCAAAGTCGATGTTTACCAAGTCACGCACCACGGTCTCGACAGTAGCAACAACCCCGTCGTCCTGCAATCCATTCAGCCAAGAGTCGCCATTATGAACAACGGCGATCGCAAAGGCTGTTTGCCCGATGTTTTCGCCAACCTCAAAGCTACTGCGTCGATCGAGGGCATTTATCAGCTGCACAAAAACCTCCGCCCCGACGGAACCGTAAATAATGTCGAAGACCTGTGCATTGCAAACCACGTCGAATCCGACAAGTGTACCGGTAATTTCGTAAAACTTTCCGTCAACCCGGATTCTACTCGCTACACCGTCTCGATTCCCTCGAACAATCACGCGCGCGAATTCAAGACGAAGTAGCTTTCCGATTGCTTGTGCTGGATGCGATTACATCTTCGAATTGATGTGAGTATTGCATGCGAATCCACAAATCGAGCGCCGGGCGGACGACGGCTAAATTGATCTTTGCTGCATGCTCTGTCATTATCGCGATCGACACAGTGCCACTGGCTTTATCGAGCGGGCCTGGACCGTTCTCGTTCATTCACCTTATGAAGTCGACAATCCGACCGAGCCTTCGGCCCATTGGCTTGTGGCAAGCCGAATGGCGGTTATTCGCTCCTGATCCTGTGATCAGCAATTGCTGGTGGACCATTGAAGTCACAGGCGCATTGTCAGAGGAGCTGCAAAATGAACTGCAACCTGCGGGGCAACAGTCACCTCTAGGGCAAGAGGGTCCGCTCAGTTGGAATTCTCCGTTTTGGGGTGAAGTCGGGCCAGCGGAAAAGTTCTTCAAGCGCCGACACATCGCTTATTCGCGGCGGTTGTCCGAGTTTCCAGTCGCAGTCATCGAAGATTTCGCTGACTGCTGGGTCCGTGAGCGCTTCGGCAATCGCTTGCATGCGCTCGGAAATGTGCCGCTTGAAAATGGGCTGATCGGAAATTCTACGGCAGCTGGACTCGACGATTCCGAGCCTTGCCTGCTGGAACTGAACGTCTTTCGCAACGAACTCAAACTAGCGCTTCCCGATGACGGATCCCTTCCTACGCGTGAAGAAACGGTTTGGCTGTCCGTGACGGAGAAGTACTTGCGGCGAAGGTACGGTCAGTGACCTCCATCCTAAAACGCGGCCTTAGCGCAGTCGACACGGCCTTAGATCGGTTTCTGTTTGCCAGTTGTCAACCGGTCATAGGCTCGGTGCTACGTATCGCCATTGGAATATTGCTGTGCATCTATGCATACAGTTGGTGGTTGGACGGTACACATTGGTTCTCCGACGCAGGAGTTCTACGGGGGACGACGTCGAGCAAACTACTGAACGGCGAATTCAAGTCGCTGTTGGTTTTTTTGCCGCAAACGCCGGCAGTGATTCAAGCGGGCCTGTTGCTGCTGCTGACCCACAGCGTGCTGTTGCTGCTCGGCGTTTGGTCGCGCTTTCAAGCGGCCTGTGTTTTCGTTTTGCTGACATCGTTCCAGCATCGAAACGTACTGATTGTCGATGGCCAAGACACCGTCATGCGCTGGTTCGTATTTATCATGATTTTTTTGCCGCTGGATCATCGCTGGAGCGTCGCGCGTGCGATTCGAGGAATTCCCTCACTCGCGACTCAGGCAGACGCATGGGCCCTGCGATTGCTGCAAGTTGAAATGACAGCAATCTACTTTTCATCTGCATTCACGAAAGTCGCCGGTAACACTTGGCGCGATGGCACTGCGCTCTTCTATGTGGCCCGCTCCGACGATGTTTTTGGCCGTTTTTGGTTACCGGATGCGCTATTCGAATCACCTGGGATCGTAAAACTCTGTACGTGGACCGTTCTGGCCGTCGAAATCTTCATCCCTTTTGGCCTCTGGATTCCGCGCCTGCGACCGGTCGCGCTTTTCATGGCCGTCGCGCTTCATCTCGCCATCGAGTACTCGATGAACTTGTTCTTGTTCGAGTGGCTGATGATCGCTGGCTTACTCTCATTCATAACCGTTCGCGACGAAGCGGGAACGGGTTAGTGCTTTGTCACACCACGTGACGCATCCTGCGTGCGGAGCGTCGCGGTACACTAGCGCTTCGATACTCTAAGATTCTCGAACCAATACAAACCCGACTTGCCAGGGGCGATAATGTCAACATCGCCATCTTGGTCTAGGTCGCGAACGGCCATCTGAAGACCAGTCCCTGCTGACCCGCGTCGGAAGTCCTTGAGCGCGTCGCGGAGCTCGGGATTTAGCGGGGCCGCCGGGGCAGGGTCGCCGCGATAAACGACTTCCTGAGACCACTTCGATTCTTTGCGATCGAACTTGTAAATGAAGACGCATGGCGAATCGGTTGCGCCGGGTTCGCTCGCGTGGGCGTAAATGCGTTTGCCAGTCACGAACTCCAACTGGTTGTCGCCATCAAAGTCGGCTAAATGCAATGTGTGCACTTGTGAAAAACGGCTATCGATGTCTTCTTTGGTCCAGGTGCGTTTGCCGTCGGCGTCTGTGGATTGCTTCATACAGTAAAGTCCAAAATCGTGTCCCATTCCCCATACGATATCGGTGTCGCCGTCGCCGTCAAAATCGTGCCCGAGGATTTCGATGCTAGCTGTGCCCAAGTTAAAATCGGCATGAAACAACCATTCGCCGTCGCGCTTTTCGGGTTGTTCATACCAGCCTTTGGGAGTAATGATGTCGATGCGCGCGTCGTTATTAATATCACCATGCCCGATGCCGTGTCCAGCTCCCGCTGGAGCGAGTTCACGGTGCTTCCACTGAACAGCAGGCTTGGAGGTCGTCAATTCATAGATGAGTACTTTGCCGCCCACATTCGGTAGGAAAACAGGTTTGCCGTCGCGGAATAGATCCAAGAGATAGCCGGTTTCCATCGAACCGGGTTTATCGATCGCGTGTTCCGTCCAAGGTCGAGTGGGATCGCTGGGCTGTTCGACCCACGAGATCTTTTGGCTAAAGTAGGCGCACGTGACAATATCAAGTTTGCCATCACCATTGACATCCAGCGGCTGGTCGGCAAAGTCCTCATAGTAATGCGGATTGGTTCCCGGTGGCACATCCCGCACTTTGTGTCTCGTCCAGTCTGGCGCTGCATACCACGAATCACCGCTAAAGACGTCGAGCGATTTGTCGCCATTAAAATCTCCTATACCCACAGCCTCAAACGGTGACTGGTCATTGATCGAGTGCTTCCGCCATCTCGTGACGGGCTCATCGCCGCGAACCAGATTGTGTGAAGGGCTGCACAATAGAACGCAGAGCGACGGAATGAAAATGTACGCAAACCGATGACGCAGCACCTGCATGAGGTCGACTCCGATTTAAGCTGTTGTTGGATTCATTGCGTCACTTTCCCAAGTAACAGCAGTCGGGTCAAGCAGGCTGGCTCCCTCCGCTGTCAACCCTAAGGGTCAGACCCCTTTTGAGACAAAGCCTAGTTGGACAGCGCCACTTTTCGCGAATGAGTCCTAAAAATACAGATTCTTGTAGGTGGGTCGAGGAGCGACAGCGACGCTGACCCACCGCTTGCATGTGGCTTCCAATCCAAGCAAATGGTGGGTCTGGACGGCTGTCGCCGTTTGACCCACCCTACACACTACACACCTGGCGCTGTCCAACTAGCATAAGGCAAAATAACAAAAAAACGGCGATGCTCTGCGCACGCCGTTCGTAGTTTTTGTCAGTGCAGGGTAGAGCAAGCACGTCCTAGTAGCTGTTTTGTTCTGGGGCTTGAACAAACGCGTTCTCTGGGGCAAGAACGGCGGGCAATTACATGCCACAACCACAGCTAGGAGCCGCGGCGCAACCACAGCTTGGAGCAATGTCGCAGCCACAGCTTGACGCTGCGCCGCAACCCCGAAGACCGCTCAAACGGCTCTTCAGTCCACCGAAAATTTTGCAACGTGGTGCACATGAGCCACAGCTAGGAGCAACTTCACAACCACAGCTAGGAGCAACTTCACAACCACAGCTTGGGGCAGCGATTTCACAGCCACAGCTTGGCGCTGGTGCTGCACAACCACAGCTTGGGGCTACATCGCAACCGCAGCGTGGAGCCTTGAAGCATGAGCCGAAGTGGCTCATCTTGCTTTTCAGCTTGCTGAACAATCCAGGCCGACCGCAAGGATCGCAGCTTGGTGCAACTTCGCAACCACAGCTTGGTGCTGCGACTTCACAGCCACAGCTTGG
>JAYVHC010000994.1:0-2818 GCA_043771575.1 Planctomycetia bacterium | reverse complement strand
GAACTGCTGCCTGTTCATGAGTTTGCTTGGGACCGCTCGTGGGGATACAACCCAGCCTCGTTTTTCGCACCGGAATCGTCGTACGGCTCGCCGGCGGATTTTAGATACTTAGTGAACTCAGCACACGAGCTCGGTTTGGCTGTCATTCTGGACGTCGTCTACAATCATGCGGGGCCCGGCGACAATGTGCTATTTGAATTCGACGGATTTACGCCTGAGGGCGGGATCTACTTCGAAGGCGGCCCGATGACTGATTGGGGGCGCGGCCCTGCCTGGTGGAAACGCGAAGTCAAAGATTTCTTCTACCAGAATGCCCGCCAGTGGATCGTTGATTATCATGTCGATGGTCTGCGTTTTGATGTGACGACGCAGATTAATGGAAATGACTTGAGCGTGGTGATGAATCAACTGCGCGGTGAGTTCCCAGATCGCTATTTCATTGCAGAACACTTACCAGACAATCCTTGGATCGTGAAGAATGTTGGATTCTGCGCGACCTGGGATGCGGACACACATCATGAATGCCAGCGTGCACTCGCTGGTCAAAATCCGCTGCAGAAAGTGAAGTCGTTTCTCGGTTGGGACGGTTATGATGAACCCTGGAATTTGGTCAAGTACACGCTGGGATCGCATGATGATATTGGAGATGATCACAGTGGCAATTCGGAAAACGGATTAGATGATTGGGATAAACGCCATCGCTACCTCATCGATCAATTGGGAGGCCGCGAGAATTGGTACGCGCGCGCCAAGTGCCGATTGGCTTGGGCGTTGAATGTGGCGATGCCAGGCACGCCGCTGCTGTTCATGGGTTCTGAATGTCACATGGCGTCACCGCATGTGGCCTGGGGTTATTGGCATGACGGCTCGGATTGGAACGGCGATCATCGCTTCAATTGGTCTGTTGCCGGTGATGCCACCGGCATGGAGATGCGACGCTTAGTGGCAAGCGCGAACCGCTTGCGCTGGGAGAATCCGGCGCTGCGAGCGCGCTCATTGGAGATTGTACATGAGGATCGTGAAAACCAAGTGCTGGCCTTCGTTCGCGTTTGCGATGACAACTCAGTCTTGACGGTAGTCAACCTGAGTGATCGGAATTTCGGTTTCCATGGTTACGGAGTGGCAGTGGGTACTCATATCGGCAAGTGGATGCAGATTCTCTGTACTCAAGACGCTGAATTCGGAGGCTGGGAAGGCGCTGGCAACGCGTTTCATGAACCCTTTACCGAGTCGGATGGCAAAGTCTACATTAATTTGCCCAAGTGGAGCGTCGTGATCCTGCAGCGCAGTTGATCCATTTGCCCTCTGTTCGCCGCTGTCAAATTTTTTTTCATCCGGAAATAACGTGCGAGCATGCGAGACTGACTCGTCGTTGGTGGGTCGCTCCTGCCGGGTGCACCATCGCTGAGGTGCGGACACTCAGGTGAGCTTGCAGCATCTATGTTAAAGCCGTCAAGTTTTGTAATGGTTGCACCTTCGAGGTCCTAGCCTGCGTCCACAGGTTAAACATGGCTCTCAGCACTGCTGCACTCGCTAGCCCATAACATAAATCGCGACGACGCTGCGTCTGGGGCTCACTGAGCTGACTGGACTGAACGACGCGCCACGACCATAATGCTCGGCACGCTTCAAAAACTTTGCCCAGTCCGCAAGGAAACGCCGTGTCGCACTCAGAACAATTTACTGCACCAGAGTCAACAACCCAAGGCATCACGACGCGCGGTCAATGGATGGCGCTGATCGCAGCCCTGCTGGGTTGGCTGTTTGACGGCGCAGAGATGGGCGTCTTTTCTATGGTTGGCCGCCGCGCGATTGCTGATTTGCTGGGTTACTCGAAGCCCATACTTGACGCTGCCAATCAGACGGCGGGGAACAGCTTGGCAACTGTGATGCAATACACCAAGCCGACGCTCGAACAAGAAAATGAAATCGCCATGGCATTTGGGGTGATTATCGCCGTGTTTTTGGTTGGCGCAGCCGCTGGAGGTGTATTGTTTGGCTGGCTGGGCGACAGGATTGGTCGCGTGCGGGCCATGAGCCTCAGTGTGCTGGTATACGCAGTGTTCACGGGCTTCTGCGGATTTGCTCAAGATCCACTGCAACTGGGTGTATTGCGATTCATTGCGTCGCTTGGCATGGGAGGCGAATGGGCGTTAGGCGTGGCGTTGGTAATGGAGGTTTGGCCCAATCGGTCTCGCGCGTTGATGGCGGGGTTGATTGGTGCAGCGGGCAATGCTGGCTACTTGTTGGTTGGCATCATCAGTATGGGCTTAAATAGCGTTGTGGCCACTGTGGAAAGAACTTTGCTGAGCGTTGGCTTAGGATCCGAAAATGTGGCCAGTTTGGTTTCGAATGATGGCTGGCGCATCATGATGATGCTTGGCACCCTGCCCGCGCTTTTGACCTTCTTCTTTCGGATGTTTGTACCGGAATCGCACAAATGGGAGGAAGGGAAGCGCAGTGGACATACTACGGGCTGGCGAACGGAAGATCTGTTGGGAGTCGTGGTAGGCTGCCTTGGTCCTGCCTTGATCATTTATGTGTGGACCGGTAAGGAGCACGCATTATGGGAGCGGGCGGTAGGAACGCCGCTTGGACTAGTGATTGCAACCTTTGGATTCTCCTACCCCGTTGTGCGTTATTTGCAGCGACAGTTGGCTAGCCCAGGTGCTACCGCGATGTCCATGAGTATGCAGACCATTCTGGGGCGCATGTTCTTGGGTGCTTGCTTGAGCGGCGTCGCGCTGCTGGGCACTTGGGGAACGACGCAGTGGGCGATGACTTGGTCCGGTAAGCTGGCATTAAAGATCAAATACGA
>JAYVHC010000993.1:0-2685 GCA_043771575.1 Planctomycetia bacterium | reverse complement strand
TGTTGTGCGTAGTGATGAGTATGGTGGCGTCGATCATGTTTGATCCGCACGCAATTTGGGAAGAAAGTGAAGGTTGGCAATGAACGCAAACAAGGCTCTGGAGTCTGGAATTCCAGAGGCTGCAATTCCAGAAGCTGCAATACCAGACGCCAGGGTAGTCACCGCGACAGAAGCAAATGCCAATCGTTGGCGCACCAAGCTGTGGTGGTTGACCGCAGTGTGCGTGCTGATTGCGATCGGTTTAGTAGTTGCGAGTTTTCGAACCCAGGGAACCATACTGCATATTCGATTCGAGGAAGGTCACGGACTGAAGGCGGGCGACACCTTGCACTTTCGCGGCATCGATGTCGGTACTGTGACGAAAGTAGTAGTTGCTGATGAGATGAAGGGAGTTGAAGTCTCGATTCAACTAGCGCAGGGCAATGAAGCGCTTGCCGTGGATGGAAGCGAGTTCTGGATTCAGCGCGCCCGATTGCGGCTTGGACAAGTCACAGGCCTGGAGACGGTGCTGGGCGCGAAGTATGTTGGCGTTTTACCTGGGCCTGATGCGAGTAAACCCAAACGAGACTTTGTCGGGCTCGAAACTCCGCTCGGGATGACGGAAGGTGAGGCGACCGAAATTCGAATTCAGTTTCCAGCTGGCGAGGGTTTGGAAGTCGGTGATCCGGTGCGATATCGAGGGATCGCAGTGGGCGAGGTGACGGATGTGGACTTGAACGATCGTGCCGATGCTGTGATGGTCAGCGTGCGTTTGGTGGGCGCTGCCAAAGCATTCGCTCAAGTTGGCACGCAATTTTGGATCGAGAAACCTCGCTTGGATGTGACAGAAATTCGCGGTTTAGAAACCCTTTTGGGCGGCAGATATCTTGCCATTCAACCCGATTCAACTGCATCCACTCCGCAGCGAGAATTCGTTGGATTGGCTGAGCCGCCGCCACTGCCGCGCCGCAACGGTTCCCTGGAGATTGAATTGGATGCGGTCGATCGGGCCGGTTTGGTGCGCGGCGCACCGGTGACTTATCGTGGCCTGGAAGTCGGCAGAATCGCAAACGTCGATCTGTCGGACGATGGTGCAACGGTGCGCATTCAAGTTGTGATTGAACCGGAATACGCAGAACTGGTTCGAGACAATTCGAAATGGTGGTCGATCAGCGGTGTTCAATTTGACCTTGGTATTAAAGGTGTCCAGCTATCCATCGATTCGCTGGCTTCTTGGCTTCGGGGTGGTATCGCCTTTGCAACGCCGGATCAACCTGGAACGCGTGTGGTAACCGGATATCGGTTCACGCTGGCGAAAGAACCCGAGCGCGAGTGGATCGGCTGGCAACCGCGTATCGCCGTCGGCAACTCGGGTGGCGGTGATCGCCGCGAGTTACCTAAGCCGGTTCGTGTCGCGGCAACTTGGAAAGCCTCCTGGTTGGGGCTTTATCGTCGTCAGAGCGCTCAGACGTGGGGACTTGCTTTGGATGATGGCACGCTGGTAGTTCCGACGAGTTTCGTGCGTTCCGCAGCAGCTACAAAAGAAAACGTAACGATCGAGGTGGCTGGCAACAGTTTTGCTTTCGTTGCCAAAGAAGTAATTACCGAGAATGAGCTTGCGAAGCTACGCTTGCCCGACGCTTTCCAAGTGGAAAAGTGGCCTAAAAACCAGTTCAACAAGCAATGGAATGGCAAGAGTGTGTTATTGATCATCAATCCCGAGTTGAGCGAACCCATCGCCATTGACGCCAGTCGCATTTCTAAGAACGACGCCATTGGATTGTCGATCGTTACCTCGATTGCGATTTCCGATACACTGGCCGGTTCCGCCGTTGCCGACGCCGAGACAGGACAGCTAGTCGGTTTGTTGACGAAAGTAAAGGGCGTTTGGACCGTCGCCCAGTAATGTACCGCGGCGCTCCACCGAACTTTCCGCCATTCATGTTGCGGTTTGAACCAATCCCGGTGAATGGCATCCCGCCCGCTCACCGTCGCGCTGCGTGCAGGCCCCGACTTGCGGCCGGCCGTTTAACTGAAAACCGCGTCCACAACCTTGCCGTGTACGTCGGTCAGGCGGAAGTCACGGCCTTGGAAGCGGTAAGTCAAATGAGTGTGATCCAATCCCAATTGATGAAGTATCGTTGCTTGTACATCATGGACGTGGACCGGATTCTCGATCACATTGAATCCCAATTCGTCAGTAACCCCATAGGACATCCCAGGTCGCATACCGCCGCCTGCCATGAACATCGTGTTGGAGAATGGATGGTGGTCTCGTCCGAGCACGTCCCCATTCGCAGTACGGCCTTCGCGAAACGGGGTTCGACCAAATTCACCCATCCAAACAATCAGCGTTTCATCCAACAAGCCTCGCTGTTTCAAATCCTTGACGAGGGCGGTCACTGGTCTATCCATTAACGCACAACGCTTGACGAAAGCGTTGCGAAGATCTTCACCCGGATTCGTTCCATGAAAGTCCCAGCCCCAGTCAAAAAGTTGGATCAGCCGGACGCCTTGTTCAACTAACCGTCGGGCTAATAGGCAAATGTTAGCAAAACTGGCTGCACCGGGTTCCGCCCCGTAGTCCGCCAAAGTACTGGCCGATTCGGACTTCAGATCCATTAATTCCGGTACTTCCATTTGCATTCGAAACGCCATTTCAAATTGCGCAATGCGGGTTAGAGTTTCGGGATCACCAAGTTCTGC
>JAYVHC010000992.1:0-3893 GCA_043771575.1 Planctomycetia bacterium | reverse complement strand
AGGAACCTACTAACTGGAAAGCCGTATGCGGGAAAACCGCCCGTACGGTTTGGCGGGAGGGGAGACCGAAATCAATCGGTCTTCCCTACCCCGATCTCTAAAACCATGCACCCAAAGTTGAAGTTGGATGAGGCACTTAATCCCCCGAATCTTCACCAAACTCGCGCAGCCACTCTCGAACTTCGGTATCAGAGAGCTTCACATCAGCCCGCGCGGCCGCGACGTCCCTAATCGCTTCCGAGTTGTTGATCGGTCGCTCCAAGCGATTCAGAAAATCGTCCGAGCCGATCGAGATCGCGCGCCTGGCCAAGGCGCACTTTCGAATGCGATTGTCGCTTGAAACGACCGTTAAACTCTTAGGTGACGAGTGCTTTCGAATCAGGCTCTCGAGCATATCGTCTGCTTCGTCGAAATCGAAAGCAAACGCAACTTGGATACCGCTGCTAACGCTAATCGTCTCGCCACGAACATCCTCCAGCTCGCGCTGGCGCGCCTTGAGCACATCGACGGAAACATCAAACACCACTAACGTCCGCGTATGTTCTTCGCGTGGCAAATGAAGCTCCAGGTGTTTTATCAATCGCTGCCGCGCCTGCTGCAACCACCCCCGCCCGCGACTTCGTCCTTCAAATCCCGCCGTGAACAGCAAGTTGTAACCGTCGATCAAAATATGATAGGACATCAACATAGGGTTTTAGCTCAGCAATTCACTGACAACTCGCGCTTCCTCAACGCCGGTTAACTTCGAATCGAGCCCTTGGAATTTGACGGTGAATCGCTCGTGGTCAATGCCCAATTGGTGGAGCAAAGTTGCATGCAGATCGTGTACGGAAACTCGATTCTCCAGGGCATGGTAGCCCAGTTCATCGGTTGCACCATAGTTAAAACCAGGTTTGAAACCGCCGCCAGCCATCCACATGGTAAAGCCGGCCAAGTGATGATCGCGACCGTTGCCTTGTGCCATGGGTGTACGGCCAAATTCGGAACCAAACACCACAATCGTGTCGTCGAGCATCCCGCGCTCTTTCAAGTCGGTCAGCAGGGCTGCCGCGCCGCGATCGACTTCAGCCGCTGTGCCTGCCACGTGCTCTTTAATGGCGCCATGATGATCCCAGTCGCGATGATACAACTGAATGAAACGCACCCCGCGTTCTGCCAAACGACGCGCGAGCAGGCAATTGGCTGCAAAGGATCCATCGCCACCCTTGGTCCCGTACATTTCGAGCACGCGTTGAGGTTCGTCGCTGACGTTCATCAACTCCGGAACGCTTGACTGCATTCGGAACGCCATCTCGTATTGACTGATTCGTGTGGCAATTTCTGCATCGCCGACTGCGGACTGTTCGAGCCGATTGAGGGCTTGCACGGTGTCCACAATGTCCCGCTGCCGGCCAGAAGTAACTCCGGCCGGATTGCTGACGTAGAGCACCGGATCGCCTGTGCTGCGAAACTCGACGCCTTGAAATCGGCTGGGCAAGAAACCCGAATGCCATTGTCGCGCGGCGATCGGTTGTTTCTGTCCATACTTGCCAGTGGAAACCATGACGACGAAGCCCGGCAAGTTTTCGCACTCGCTACCCAAGCCATACTGCAACCATGACCCCATCGCAGGCCGACCGGCGTTCATCGAGCCCGTGTTCATAAACGTGTGCGCGGGGTCGTGGTTGATCGCTTCGGTGAACATCGAACGCACGATGCACATATCATCGGCGCACCGCGCACCAAGTTCAGGCCAGATCGTGCAAATTTCCTGTCCCGAATTGCCCCAGCGTTTGAAGGGATGCTGTGGCGCGAAGCACTTCAGTGGTTGGCCTTGCAGTTGCGCGATCTGTTGGCCTTTGGTCACGGATTCAGGCATCGGTTGGCCAGCCATCGCGGCGAGCTTGGGTTTGTAATCAAAAGTGTCCAAGTGACTCATCCCGCCAGCCATGTACAACCAAATGATCCGCTTGGCTTTCGGCGGAAAGTGCAGGGCTTGAATCACACCGCTAGCCGCAGTCGCACCTTCGGCCGCGTGAGCTAATTTCGATGCGTCTTGGCTGCGCGACTTGCCAGCGAATAAGTTCGCCAGTGCCATCGCGCCGACACTCACACCCGCTCGATTCAGGAACGTCCGGCGAGCGATTTCGGGTGGCAGTTGCATAGTGTTTTCCTTGTGGGGATGTTTTTCTGTTCAAACAAATCCGACGGCACTGCGAGGGGTCTAACGTGGCCGAGTTGCTCCGCAACTCGGAGCCGTTGTTTGACGATCAGCCTTCGTTTTAGTACGCTTAGACGAGTCCTTGGGCGACTCGACCACATTACGCACCGGGTTATATTTAGTTGCGAGTGATCGTTTCATGTAAATTCAATACCGTGCGCGTGACGCTGGTCCAAGCCGCCAGTTCTGCCGCGACGAATCGATTGTCCGCGGCTTTATCACCCACGGCGATGAGTTTCTTCGCCGCCTCCAGATCGCTGCGATACTGACTACGATGACTGTGCAGCAATTGGGTCAGCAATTCCAGCTCTTCGGCTCTCGGCGATCGATTGAGCGTGGCTTGCAGGAGCCAATCCATTCTCGCCGCTTCGCTCTTCAATTCTTGAGCCAGCGTGCGTTCAGCCAGCACGCGCGCCGCTTCGATATATGACGGATCATTCAACAGAACAAGTGCTTGCAACGGAGTGTTCGAGCGTGGGCGATCCGCTGTGCATTCTTCGCGCGACGGAGCGTCGAAGGCCAGCAGCGACGGATGCAAGTACTGCCGCTGCCAATGCGTGTACACACCGCGCCGATAAAGCTCTTGATTCTTGCCGTTGGCCCATTCACGCTGCGGAAAATTCAGATAAGCCCAGTAACCGGGAGGCTGATACGGGTTGACGCTTTTGCCACCCACTTCGTCGACCAACAAGCCGCTAACTGCCAGTGCATTGTCGCGAATCACTTCGGCGTCCAAGCGAAAACGGGCCTGCCGCGCCAGCCATCGATTGAAAGGGTCGCGTTCGGCCAACTGCGGATCGGTAATCGACGCTTGGCGATATGTGCCCGACATGACCATCGTCTTAATCAGTCGTTTTACATTCCAACCGGAGTCAACCAATTGCCCCGCCAGCCAATCGAGCAAGTCGGGGTGACTTGGCCATTGTCCTTGCGAACCCAAATCATCGAGCCGCGCCGACAAACCAGCTCCGAAGAACAATTTCCAAAGTCGATTCACAGTCACGCGTGCCGTGAGCGGATTCTCGCGACAAACGACCCAATTCGCTAAGTCCGCGCGGGTCAAGCGCCTGCCGAGATCGGGCGAACCCCCCAGCACTTCCGGAAACCCAGGCTCGACGACTTTGCCATTCTCGTCCATCCAATTGCCACGATTCAAAACGCGGACCATACGCGGCGCAACACTCATCGTGACCAACGTCGTGGTAATCGAATTGTTCAGTGCATCCAGTTGACCTTGCAGTTCAGCAATTCGCTTTCGCTGGCCATCCAACAAGGGAGCGATCGATCGGTAATGTACGGCCAATTTGTGGGCTTCGTCATCTTTGCGATCTGCAACTGGCTTGCGTGCAATTTCGGCCAGGTCCACAGGCAATCCAGCTTGAGCTGTAATAGGCTGAGGCGTGGAAGTCACAGATATGCGAAAGTGACCGAGTGTATGATTGGGATTGTCGAGATTCTGATCGAGCCGAATGAGCAATCGCTGACCAGCGCCGCCGATGCGCTGCGTAGTTTCAAAGATGGCAAGATTTGGCTTGCCAGCTTGCTCCATAATCGCCCAACCCCAGGTCTTTCCCTTTTCGTCGTTATCGATTGCGCCCGCTACCGCCCACTTCCCATACGGATTACCGCCGGTTGCACCTGTTTGTTCATAGGTTGCCGTCGCGTTTTGTAGCGGCACCGGTTGTTCGGCAGC
>JAYVHC010000991.1:0-5729 GCA_043771575.1 Planctomycetia bacterium | reverse complement strand
AAAGTCGCTTATCCGGTCTTCGTCGATGGTTCCAGAATTGCGCGCAGCGGTTACGTATCCGAAGTGAATCGTCGAACTGAACTTGGTAAGTTTGTGGTCAACAGCGAATATCTGGATAAGATGTCGGTAAATCGTATGTGGGGGCATTTCCTCGGTTACGCGTTCAGCAAGCCCATAGATGACCTGGGTCCGCACACCGCACTTTCACATCCCGCTTTGTTAAATGAACTCGGCAAGGAGTTTCGCAAGTCAAGTTACAATTTGAAGGAACTGATGAAGTGGATCGCCTTGTCGAAACCGTATCAACTATCCAGCAGAATTCAGCCAAGTAACGAAGCTGACGATCCGGCTTCGGGCAACCCGCCACAATTTAGCCACTTTTATTTGCGACAGATGAGTGCCGAACAGCTGTACCAATCGCTAGTGAATGTCGGAGGACAAGCTCGCGGTTCATTGGAGCAGCAGCAGGTCGAGCGCGACAAGTGGTTGGGGCAGTTTGTGGTTGCGTTCGGCACCGATGAAGGCGACGAAGCGACAACCTTTAATGGTTCGATTCCGCAAGCACTGATGATGTTCAACGGAGACTTGGTCAAGCGGGCAACTGCAACGGATGCTGGTTCGTGGTTGGGCAATTTGGCCAAATCCAATTCAAATCTTCCCGAAAAGGTTGGGGTGATTTTCGCCGCAGGTTTTGCCAGGAAACCGAAGCCCGAGGAGCTGAAGATTTCAGCGCAATTGGTTTCAGCTCGCAAAGGCAAGACGGACGAAGCTTTGCAAGATCTGTGGTGGGCATTACTGAACAGCAATGAATTCATTATGGTTCAGTAGCTGAGTCTTGGCTCAGCGGTTCTAGTTACTGATCAACAATACAACTATTCGATTGACAACTTTGCAAGGCAAAAGGCATTTAAATGCTGTGGACACGAAATTCGACTCCGGCTGGTATGACTCGTCGACACTTCATGCAGCATGCGGCCGGCGCGAGTGCCATGATCGGTACTTCGCTCGCCATGGGCAATTCCATTCGCCTGCATGCGGCTGAGCTTAAGAAGAACCACAAGTCAGCAATTTTGTTGTGGATGGGTGGCGGACCTGCCACGATCGACCTGTGGGACCTCAAGCCTGGGGCGGCCACGGGTGGACCATTCATGCCAATTAGCACGTCGGGCGATGTGCAAATCTGCGAGCACTTGCCTAGGGTGGCCAAGCAGATGCACAATTTATCGATCGTGCGTTCGATGAGCACGCGCGAAGCGGACCATGATCGTGGTCGCTACTACATGCATACCGGTTTTGTCCCCAACCCGAATATTGAACATCCAAGTTACGGTTCGGTTCTTGCGCATGAGATTATGGCGAATCGCAACGATCTCGAGATTCCCCCATTTATTTCTATTGGTGGAGCAAGCGAAGGACCGGGATTTTTGGGCATGTCTTGGGCTCCGTTCTCGGTGACCAGCGATGGGCGAATTCGCGATTTGGATATGGATCTTAAAGACAATCGACTGATCCAAAGGATGGCGGCGCTCGACATGATTGAGCAGAGCTTTATCTCGCAAAATCGTGGTCACGTGAGCGAAGATCATCGCAAAGTGCTGAAGAAGACCTTCGATCTCATGACCAGCCAACAAATGGAAGCATTTCGCGTTGAGAAGGAACCTGAAGCGGTTCGCGAACGCTATGGCAATGACGCGTTCGGTCGCGGCTGCTTAATGGCTCGCCGTCTCGTTGAAACCGGCGTGCCTTTCATTGAAGTCGACTTGGGGGGGTGGGACAATCACACTGGAATCCACAATATTCTTCAAAATCAACGCTTACCGGTAATGGATAAAGCCATGAGCGCGCTGGTTGAAGATCTTGAACAGCGCGATTTGCTAAAGGACACTGCAATCATTTGGATGGGCGAATTTGGACGCACACCCCAAATCAACGCGAACGCGGGTCGAGACCACTGGGCACGCGCGTGGAGTGTAGTTGTCGGTGGTGGTGGATTGAAGGGCGGAATCGCCGTAGGTGCGACGAACAATGACGGTACGGCGGTCGATACCGAGCCTTATTCGGCTGAGGATTTAATGGCCACAGTTTGTAAGACATTGGGAATTTCATTGGAAACCACTTATCAGAGCAAGAATGGGCGCCCGATGAAGATTGCCAACGGTGGTAAAGTCATTCGCGAATTGATCGCATAACAGATTGGCGTAACAGGTTGGCATTGAGTGGCAACAGCGAGCAAACAGACATCCATCGGTGACAATGCCGAGATTGACTTGGTATCCCTGGTAACGCTCCATCAAGCCGGCGTGTGGCGGTACCTTCGTGCCTTGGGGTGTGACGCTTCGCTGGCAGATGATTTAACGCAGGACACATTTCTTGAGGTCATGCGAAGGCCCTTCGTGCAATATAATGAGCGCGCCACTGCCGCCTATTTACGTCGCGTCGCTCACAATTTCTTTATTTCGCGTCGCCGTCGTGATGCAAGAATGAAGGTGACTGAGCACGCTGAAGATTTGGAGTCAAGCTGGATGCGTTGGGCGGGATTTGATGCAGGCGATCGCTGTATCGAAGCGCTGACAGTTTGTTTTGAGCAGTTGACAGAACGTGCTAAATTGGCTCTCCGACTTCGATTTGCTGAGGACTCCAGTCGCCAGTCAATCGCTGAATCATTAGGGATTAGCGAGCACGGTGCCAAGAATTTGATGCAACGGGCCAAGTCTCAACTGCGCGAGTGCGTTGAAAAGAAGATTCAATAAAACGAAACCGAAAAATAGAATTGCGATGAACAACAATTGGTCCGACAAAATATTCGATTCGTTCCTTGAAGAGGTGGTGACAGGCCGTCGGCCGCCTGATTTGCTTGCCAACATTACAACCGCGTGGCAACAGGAACGCGCCGAACAGATTCCGCTGCCCAGCAAGACCGAAGTGACTGGCGAATTGATTGCACCCCCGATCGTAGTTAAGTCGGCAATTGTGCAGAAGCTAGCCGCAGTCCCCAAGAAACGCCCTACTTCTCATGGGTGGCAGGTATTGTTGTTGGTGGCCGCTAGTGGAGTTTTGATTGCCTGTGCCATTCAGTGGCGCGCAGCCTTTGTACGCACCAACGATCCTGTTGCCACCGCGCCTAAGAACAACGCTGCGTCGACGGCGCATCAGCCGCAAGTTGCTGCCTCGAACAAATCGAGCGTATCTAAAAAAGACAATGACCATTTCAGCGGCGAGAAATTGGGAATTGAGAACGTACCCTTTGCAGCTCGCGAACCCAACCAAGCGACTGGCAAAGAACTCAAGACGGACTCAACTGCGACAGCGAACCGCTTGAGTGATCAGCAGATTGTCGAATTGATCGATAGGCAACTAGCGATGCTTTGGCAACGATTGAAAATAACGCCTGAATCGAAGCTTGGCGGCAATCAACTTGCTCAATCGCTTTCGAGGACTTTGACAGGACAAGAATTGCCGTCGACGATCGCCGCTGAGCTGACTGATTTGAAGAGTGGAGTCGGACGCGAGCAAGTGATTGCTCAGGCCATTGACTCGCAGGCGTTCACGCGTTTATGGGCGAAAGAGTTGGTAGCCGATTGGATGCGTGGCGGTAGCCTGCCTCCGGATAGCGAACCCGTGCAACGGCTTGAGGAATTCGTAGCTAGCAGTATCGCAGGCGCTAAGCCTTGGAATGAAGTTGTGACACAGGTGATCTCGGATGATCTATTGGTCAGTGCGTTTGCCGGAGACGGGAACCACCGCATGGCTTCGCACTTGAGCGGAGTGTTTATGGATTCGTCGCTTGGTTGTGTGCGGTGCCATGAGGCAAAAGGCACGGGTGGCGTTGCAAAATCGCAACAGCAGTATTGGTCGTTGGTGGCGACGTTGATGGGCTTGGATGCGAAAACCGACGAAAAATCCAGTGAGCGAATGGCCATAGATACGCAAGCGGAGGTCTTTGCAGCGACCAAGAAACCAAGTTTGTTTTTCGATCGTCCGGATGGAACTTTGGAAGCTGCGAAGTTCGTCCTGCCTGATGGCCAGCCTTGGCAGAGCGTTGCGGGCGTGAAGACTCCTCGCCAGGCTTTGGCGAAGTGGATTGGAAATTCGAATCAAGCCGATCAAGCAATTGTGAATCAAGTTTGGCAAGTTGCTCTGGGCCGGCCGCTGGTTACATCTAATGCACTGGTCGATGATGTCGGCTTAGCCGAACGCCAAGAGTTGCAACAATTGCTGGCGCTGCAGTTCCGCGCCCATGGTCGCAATTTGTCACAGCTTGTCGGTTGGGTGGTCCGCAGCGATGCTTTTGCTCGCGATTCGATTGCGGTGGATAGAAATCGCTGGTTGCAGGCGGCTGAAAGCGATATTGAGAATTGGCACTTGGCTGAAATGACCTTTGCGGCGCGCACTTCGCTGGGCGAACGTGCAGTCAAAGGTGGCTTGGAAAATTCACTGGCTGCAGCGTTAAAATGGAATCAGTCGAAGAGTGAAGGCGGCGCAAGTGTACTGGCGCAGCCAAGCCTTGACCTAAAGGTAGAGCCTCAGGCACCCGTCAAAAGTGATGTTGTCATGCCAGCATCGGGTTATGCCATCCATCGTGGGCGTTTGTCACAGGATCAGCAGTCTTATATCGCTGGCTTGGCAGCCTCCGAGAAATTGACTTGGGAACAAAAGGTCGAGCATATTGTGACGCTTTCGCCAACGTTGGCAGCCAGCGGGAATGTGAAGCGATTGTCTGAGGAGCTGCTGAAATCGCTGGGCGATCCCCAAACAGTACTGACAGAATTGATGTGGGCAGTTCAAAACGCGGACGCAAGCTAGTCCTGTGGATACGCGACGGGCTGGGTGGCACGCCCCTGAGTCTTCGAAGGGCGTGGACCAAGCGTGATCCACTGCGCCCTTCGAAGACTCTGGGACGTACACTGCCATTCGTACCACCCACTTTGGATTCTCGCGGGACACAGGCGTTCTGGCTAGGCTTTGTCTCAAAAGGGGTCTGACCCTTTGGAGGGCATGCAAAATGCCTGACAAAAGACATGCCCGGAGAGGGTCAGACCCCTTTTGAGACAAAGCCTAGTTTCGACATCTTGCTATAAGCCTGCTAAACTACACATGAGTTCGCGTCATACACGCTTTTGAACTCAGTGTAGTAGGCAGGCTGTTTACAGCCGAATCGTACCTCTCGCGGGATCTTTATCATGCGATTTTTTGCATGCGTTTGTGCGCCATTGCTTTGTCTTTCTTTCTTTTATACACCCTACGTATTTGGCCAAGAAGCGACGCCTCTCTTTAATGGCAAAGATTTATCCGGTTGGGTTCTGGTGAACACACCGCCCCAAACGTGGTCGGTGCGTGATGGAGTATTGCTTTGCACCGGCAAGCCGATCGGTGAGCTGCGGACTGAGAAAATGTATCACAACTTCGAATTAGAACTTGAATGGCGGCATATGGTTCCGGGTGGCAATGCGGGCATATTTGTTTGGGCAGATGACATCACTTCGCGCGGCGTGCCGTTTCATCGCGGCATCGAGGTGCAAGTTCTAGAGAACGCATATGGGAACACGCAGAGCCACACAACACACGGGGACATCTTTCCCATACACGGCGCGCAAATGACACCCATCAATGGTCGTGGCGGCGGTAGTCGCGCGTTTCCAACTGAGGAACGTTCGAAGCCAAGTCCTGAGTGGAATCACTATCGTATTGTTTGCAACGATGGCAATATTTCGCTAGCGGTTAATGGCAAG
>JAYVHC010000990.1:0-2320 GCA_043771575.1 Planctomycetia bacterium | reverse complement strand
GTTACTTAGAAAGAGGGAGCTGCCAGTGTTATCTCCACTTAGCCAAACTCTGCCTCGCGGCATGGGGATGGCGAGCCTACTTATGGTTTTCGCGGTTGGAGCAATTCAGGCCGACGAACTCAGCAAGATAAAGGCAGAAGCCAGCACGCAAGCGGACGCAGTGAAGACGCCTGACATTGCCAAAAAACCGACTGCCGAAGATCGTTCTAGTCGATCTACGGCCCGTGCCAAAGGCGACCTAACCTTCGATGACATCAAGTTTGATATGGAAAAAGGGGCTGACTTCGAGCGTTCAATGCTCCCGAAAGAGATCGAAGATTTGAGCAAAAAAACGATTCGCATCCGCGGTTGGATTCTACCTGCCAGTGTCTTTAAACAATCCGGAATCGAAGAATTCGTACTGGTTCGCGACAATCAGGAATGCTGTTTTGGACCAGGTGCGGCGCTCTACGATTGTATTATGATCAAAATGGAAAAAGGAAAAACCGCCAACTACACGACTCGTCCAGTAGCCGTTAAAGGCAAATTCGAAGTTGAGGAATTGAAATTTCCTGACGGCAAGCATTACGCGATCTACACAATGACCGCGACCGAAGTCAAGTAAGGACTCGTTCGCGTTGGAGTACAGCCTTAGGCGATTTTGTATTTCGCATGCTGCTAAAGCCTCGACTCCAGCGCAACGTCGCGTGTCCTATGCAAATGTTTGGAAAGTCAACTTGTCTACCGGCGATCTAAAGAGTTCCAAAGCGATCTATGCCAAGGGGTTCGCGTTTTTGCTGATGGGCATCACGGCTGCAATATTGATTCTGCTTGAAACCGCGAGCATGAGGATCGGCTTGCTTTTAGCGATTTGTGTCTGGGCGTTTTGCAGGTTCTATTATTTTGCATTCTATGTAATAGAACATTATGTGGACGATCAGTTCCGATTCGCTGGCTTAATCGATTTCGCGCGTTACCTGATTGGCCGTCCAAGAGCTTAAGCAGGATGCTTATCCTACATCAAAGATGAAAAGCAAACAGCCTCGCCGCCTCAGCCTCGCGAGGCGAACTGACGGCGAAGTTGATGTTCAAGATCGAAAGATCGAACTATTTAGGTGCGGCTGGAAACCGACCAATAGGAGCCGCAGCCCCATCACCTGTAGGTGCGTTGGCTGCCGCTGCAGAACGCCCAGGCGGAATGACGGGAATAGACGCCGGCGGCGGCTTGACTTCTGCCGGTTTACATCCAGCTAGAAATGCCGCAGCCGAGAGCACCAAAATACCAAGGTGATTTCGTTGCATGATTAAGTTTCCGAGAAAGGGTGCATAAAAAACAAAAGCCTGCTCTCGAAGGTGAGAGCAGGCCATGGTACACGATTAATCACAAAGCTTAATCAGGAATTGTAAAGACTTCGCCACCAGACCGTGTCGACATTGCCTCAACGATGGTTGGAGCAGCAGGCGAAGTGGTTGTACCCACAGCCTGTGGACCACCAGAGGAGTAAGCAATAAACCTCACACTGCCGTCAGCGATCGCCCATTGGGCACCACCTGGATGCAAGCTCCAGAAGTGGTAACGATGGATATCGTTCGGATCCTTAACCTCTCCAGGTCGGAAGAAATCGGGAGTAGCCGTTGGTGAACCAGCGCGTTCATTCACACCCAACACAACGTCAGCTGCCCCGAAGTACGGTGCATCACCCGAGCCCGCCCATTGCCATCCGTAATCGAGAGTGCTGCCAGGTGGACGCTCTCCAATCATCAGCGTGTTGCTGGTACCGTCGGTGATGTGACCCATCTTCACGCCAGCGTTGACGTAGAGAATTCCATCTTGACCATCGGCTTCTAGGAATTGGTTTCGACCTGACACTCCCAAATAGGATGTCAAAGCCATAGCATCTGTACCATCAGTCCAAACCGATCCGCCCCGGAAGTCCGAAGGGCAGACGAAAGTTGGGCAAATCGTTTTGTGAAAGTTGACGCCCCCCGGCTTTTGCCACCATGGCCACGCCGCAGGAACGCCGCGTTTGTCAAACGAATTGTACAGGTTGGTGTACTCGATGAACGGAGTGATCCGAGTCATCCAGCTCCAAAAGGGACCTTCCGCTGGATACGAACTACCAGTTGTCAAACCGCCAGGAGGGGGTTGACGCTTGTAGCTGGTGTACCAACGGTTGCCCAGTTGATGGGCGGCAGGAAAGCGTTTGAAAGTGTCGTGGTGGTTGTGCATCGCAAGCGCTTGTTGCTTGAGATTATTAACACACTGAGTACGACGGGCTGCCTCGCGGGCGGCCTGAACGGCAGGCAACAGCAGGCCTACCAGGATGCCGATAATGGCAAT
>JAYVHC010000989.1:0-2670 GCA_043771575.1 Planctomycetia bacterium | reverse complement strand
AGCAGTAACAGCGGATTCAACGCCCAAAGTGACATCGTCGGAACAACCCCAGGGCATGCAACTACGTCGTCCACTGCCGCCGACTGTGCCGCGCCCACGCTAGAAAAGGGGTCAGGAGCCTTTTCCTATTTTCTTAAAGCCAAGTACTCTAACCTGCGTTCCGGAATCGACCGAGCGTGCTGATTACTCACTGACGGACTGCTTGGGCACACTTGATACATGACGCAAGTTTAAAGGAAACTGACCACGATGGTTGAAGTGGAGCAACTAACGAAGTCCTATCCAGATTTACTGACCGGGAAATTCGTGGCGCTGGACCATGTGAGCTTCTCTGTTCAACCAGGACAAATATTCGGCTTGCTGGGACCGAATGGAGCTGGCAAGACCACCGCGCTACGCATACTCAGTACCGTTTTGCAACCGACCAGCGGCCTAGCCCGCGTCAATGGTTTCAATGTCACCACGCATCCATACGAGGTTCGGCATAGTATCGGCTTTGTTTCTAGCAACACCGCCATTTACGATCGCATGACTGCCTGGGAAATGGTTGAGTACTTTGGAAAACTCTATGGTATTCCCTCGGATCGCTTGACCGAGCGGATGGAGAACGTGTTTGCGGATCTACAAATGAATGAGATTCGCGATATTGCCGGCGCGCGGATGTCGACTGGAATGCGACAAAAGGTTTCGATTGCCCGAGCGATCGTACATGACCCTCCTGTACTGATTTTTGACGAAGCCTCACTCGGTTTAGATGTCTTGGTCGCACGGGCACTGTTGGAAATCATCAGCGAATTGCGAGCGCAAGGCAAGTGCATCATTTTCTCGACACACATTATGCGTGAAGTCGAACGATTGTGCGATCGTGTCGCGATCCTGTATCGGGGACGCATCCTGGCGAGCGGTTCGTTGCCCGAATTAGCGGCAGAGTTTGAGGAGTCGGATTTTGAGGAGTTATTCTTCAAATTGCTCAAAGAATCAGATCGCCTGCGATTGGATGCGGCTGGGTCGCTGAACTCAACGATAGCGAGTGGCATCTAATATGAACTGGCGCCACATTCAACTGATTTATCACCGTGAGATGCGCGATCAATTGCGAGATCGCCGCACACTATTTACGATCGCCGTTCTGCCGATGTTGCTCTATCCGCTGATCGGCTTGCTGATGATGCAAGTAGCACAGTTCAATCGCGAATACAGTGTTCACATTCGCATTGTAGGGCAAGAGAACTGGCCACAGAATCTACCGCTAATTGACCACCAACGCCATTTGCTGTCCCGGCCTGGTGCAGAGGGTATCGGCCGCTTGATGGACTTCACGACCGAATCGTGGCCGACCGAATCTGACGAGCTGTCTAAGCTGCGTCTGACGTCGAGCGCGGCAGTGCAACTTGACTCAGTCGACGCAGTATTGATTGTAAAGCCGGATTTTGCTCGACGCATGCGAGAGCGTTTAGCGGCGAGGTCGCAGTCCCACGTAGCGGTTGAAACGGACACAGCCCCTGAGCAAGCAATCGCACCTGAGTTGAGCGATGGTCTCGAATTGGTCGCCAATTTGGCGCGAGACCATTCACAGTTGGCTCAGCAAAGGTTGCAGCGAGCCCTAGATGCATGGCAGCAGGCATGGGTTTCTCAGGAACTTGTTGCCGCAGGCATGAGTCCGCGCTTGGTTGAGCCGCTGACACTTGCACAAACGGACACCGCACCGGTCTCAGTGCGGCGAGCGATGCTCTGGTCCAAGGTGCTACCGTTCGTTATGTTGGTATGGGCACTGACCGGCGCGTTCTATCCAGCTATCGACTTGTGTGCGGGTGAGAAAGAGCGAGGCACGCTGGAAACGCTCTTGAGCAGCCCTGCGCGACGCAACGAAATCGTTTGGGGGAAATTGTTAACGGTGGCCACCTTTAGCATTTCGAGCGCCTTGCTGAATCTTCTGAGTATGCATGCGACGGCGGGATTAATTGTTAAGCAACTTGCGTCCGCCGGCTCGCCGCAAGTCGCCGAGGCGCTCGGGCCGTTGCCGATCCACGCTCTCGGATGGCTTGTATTGCTGCTCTTACCCATGGCTGCATTTTTTAGCGCGCTTGCGCTGGCGGTGGCTGCATTGGCCCGCAGTACGAAAGAAGGGCAATACTATTTGATGCCGCTGTTGCTCGTTACACTGCCACTCGTTTCGTTGCCGATGATTCCTAGTCTATCGTTGAATCTCGGTACGAGCCTCGTTCCAGTTTCAGGTGCCGTGTTCCTCGTGCGTTCGCTGATCGAAGGCCGATACACCGAGGCGATGATGCATTTGCCGGTCGTGGTCATGGTAACCGTTACCTGCTGCTTGCTGTCGATTCGTTGGGCGATTCGCCAATTCGAAAGCGAGTCCGTAATGTTCCGCGAATCGGACCGCTGGAACTTGCACGCGTGGTTGCATCAACTCTGGCGCGATCGCGGCATGACTGCTTCGCCAACGGAAGCGATCCTATGTGGTTTGATTATTCTGGTCGCGATGTTTTTCGCGCAATTCATGGCGGGTTCGAGCATCGCCGATTGGCCGTCGGTGGTAAGCATGACCGTGGCTGTGCAAATCGGCTTGATTCTCACACCTTGCTTATTGATGGCCATCTTACTGACTCGTTCGATACGCACCGCGCTGCGTATTCATCATGTGCAACCATCCCA
>JAYVHC010000988.1:0-5701 GCA_043771575.1 Planctomycetia bacterium | reverse complement strand
CTGAGAACGTCCTGAGCCCGAGAACGTCCTGAGTATGGGTGGCACGCCCTGAGTACTCGAAGGGCGTGGTGAATCACACTCGGATCACTCCCGGCAACTCGCTGACGATAATTCCACGTCCTCAAATTGCAACGGCAAATGCCCGACTTGGAATGACGATCATACAACGGCGGAGCGTCGCGGCACAATAGGCACGTGGCGTTGCGAAAAGCGGGTTTTCGGTGTAAACCCATGCCTTTGAAAATGGACTGAACTAGTGCTGGCGAAGCGGCGTTTGGCCAGGTTTCGCTGAATTTGGATAAAGTTAGCTATGTCGCGATATAACCCGGCTGAAATTGAACCGAAGTGGCAGAATTTCTGGGCTGAGAATAAGACATTTCGCACGCCGGAAATGCCGACGGGCGTAAAAATGTATGTGTTAGACATGTTTCCCTACCCGAGTGGAGCGGGTTTGCATGTGGGTCATCCCGAGGGATACACGGCGACGGATATTGTGTGCCGATTCGCGAGGATGCAAGGCAAAACTGTGCTGCATCCGATGGGTTTCGACGCATTTGGGCTGCCAGCTGAAGAGCACGCGATCAAGACCAATGTGCCGCCGCGAGTGTCGACGGAGAACAACATCGCTGAGTTCACGCGACAACTGAAGATGCTGGGATTTAGTTACGACTGGGACCGCGTGCTGGCAACGACCGACGTTGAGTACTTTCGTTGGACGCAGTGGATTTTCTTGTTGCTGTTCGATACTTGGTACGATGCGGAGCAGCAAATTGGGCGGCCGATCGCGGAGTTACCAGTCCCGCCGGAGGTGAAAGCCAAGGGCGATGTAGCCGTGGTGTCGTATCGCGACGAGCAGCGGTTGGCGTATCAAGACGACGCGCTGGTGAATTGGTGTCCGGCGCTCGGTACGGTGCTCTCGAATGAAGAAGTGATCGACGGCAAGAGCGAGCGTGGTTCGCACCCGGTACAACGTATTCCGCTGCGCCAGTGGATGTTGCGGATCACTTCGTATGCCGATCGATTGATTGCGGATCTCGACGGCTTGGATTGGTCGCCGGGGATCAAGAAGCTGCAGAGTGAGTGGATCGGTCGCAGTACAGGTGCGGAGGTCGATTTCTATCTCGGAGTAGTCAGCGGCTATGGTGCTTGGCAAGCCGTTCGGGCGAAGAGCGGTTTTCCAGCGACGACAGGTTCCGAAGCGTTGAGAATTTATACGACGCGGCCGGATACCCTGTTCGGTGCAACCTACATGGTGATTTCACCGGAGCATCCACTTGTACTAGCGTTGACAACCGCCCAGCAGAAAGAAGCGGTGGAAAAATATCGTACGGCGGCTTCGTTCAAGAGCGACCGCGAGCGAACGGAGGGCGACAAGCAGAAGACCGGCGTTTTCAGCGGCTCGTTTGCAATCAATCCCGTTACGGAAGAGCCAGTGCCGATTTGGATCGCCGATTATGTGCTGGCAACGTATGGGACAGGGGCTATCATGGCCGTTCCGGCTCACGATGAACGCGATTTCGAGTTCGCTCAGCAATTCGATCTGGCAGTGGTCGCAGTGGTCGATCCAGCGGGCTCAACCGAAGTGGATCCCGAGGCGGTTTTGGCCGGCAAACAGTGCTTTGTCGGGCTCGGTAAAGCGATCAACTCGGAGGCGTACAACGGCATGGCAACCGAGGAGGTTAAGGCCAAGATCACGGAAAAATTGTCCACGGCCGGGATTGGGCGGGCTGCGGTGAATTACAAGCTCCGGGATTGGCTGTTCAGTCGGCAGCGATTCTGGGGCGAGCCGTTTCCGATTCTGCATGAGTTAGACGCTACGGGCAAACCGACTGGCGCCATTCGCGCCGTGGACGTGAAGGACCTGCCAGTTGAGCTACCGCACTTGGAGGACTTCAAACCGCATGGCCGCCCTGAGCCTCCGCTGGGCAAGTCGCCCGACGCATGGCTGTACGTTGAACTCGACGGAAAACGCTACCGGCGCGAAACGAACACGATGCCTCAATGGGCTGGATCATGCTGGTATTACTTGCGATTTATCGATCCGCGAAACGATCGCATGTTCTGCGATCCAGTGAAGGAAAAAGCCTGGATGCCGATCGATTTGTATGTCGGCGGCGCCGAGCACGCGGTCTTGCATTTGCTGTATTCGCGGTTTTGGCACAAAGTACTATTTGACCGCGGTTACGTGTCAAGCAAAGAACCGTTTCACAAACTGGTGAATCAAGGCATGATTCTCGGCGAAGTCGAGTACACGGGTTACAAGTGCGGCGACCGCTGGATTCATCCGGCCAAGCTTGTGCGGCAAGATGACGGTGGACTGTGCGACCACGCCACCGGTGAGCCAGTGGCAACGGTCTCGGTTCCGGAAAGTGATGTTGTCAAGCGCGGCGATACATTTGTGTTGATTGCCGATGAGTCGGTCCGCATCGAGAGCCGCGCGCACAAGATGTCCAAGGCTCGCGGCAATGTGGTGAACCCAGACGTCGTGGTGAAGGAGTACGGAGCGGATTCGTTGCGACTATACGAGATGTTTATGGGGCCACTGGAAGCGACGAAGCCATGGAGTATGGCTGGTGTTAGTGGCGTACGGAATTTCCTCGATCGCGTGTGGCGAATGATGGTTGATTTCCGGTCAGACGACATGGTGTTGCTTGAGAGTGTTCGCGAAGTCGACCCCACTGCAGAGCAAAACCGAGTGCTGCACCGAACCATCGCCGCGGTGACTCGCGATACGGCTGCTATGAGTTTTAACACTGCGATCGCTCGGATGATGGAGTTTGTTAATTTCTTCACCAAGGAAGAATTGCGACCCAGGGCGGCGATGAGCGACTTTGTGTTGCTTCTCGCCCCGTACGCCCCGCACATGGCAGAGGAATTATGGCGGTTGCTCGGCCATCGCGACTCGCTCGCTTATCAGCCTTGGCCCGCGTTCGACGAAGCGCTCATCAAGACGTCTGAAATCGAAATTCCAATTCAGGTGAACGGCAAAGTGCGTGGTCGCGTGACCGTACCTGCAGAAGCTTCGCAGGCGGACCTGGAGCGGCTCGCTCAGTCGGATGCTCGCATTTTGGAATTGCTAGCCGGTAAGCAAATAGTAAAAATCATCGTCGTACCTGGCCGGTTAGTCAACATTGTGGTCAAAGGCTAGACGCAGTTGATAGACGAACATGCAAAAAGAACGGAAACGAATGCGAGCCGAACGTTAATCGTTTTATGTACCTACAACGAGATGGCGAATTTACCGCGCGCTATGGAAATTTTGCAACGCGTTGTACCCGAGTGTGACATCCTGGTCGTCGATGACAATTCGCCCGACGGCACTGGAAAATGGGCCGCAACTCAGGCAACTTCCTCAAAGCGGTTGAACCTGCTCAGTCGCCCAGGAAAGCTCGGGCTCGGTTCCGCGCTGCGCGATGCAATTCGTTGGTGTTTGGAACGCGATTACGATTATTTAATAAATCTGGATGCAGATTTAAGTCACGATCCGGCCAAGGTCCCCGAGTTTCTCAAGATCGCTCAGGCTGAGAACGTAGACGTTGTGATCGGTTCGCGTTATATCGTAGGCGGTGGGACAGAAGGGCTCTCGTTTTTCCGCAAGATCCTAAGTCGCAGCTTGAATCGCTTCGCAGCTCGAGCGTTGCACTTGCCTGTGCGTGATTGCAGTGGTTCGTATCGATGCTATCGGGTGTTTAATTTGGCGGAATTGCAGTTGGAGCGGTTGACTTGCGCTGGTTACGGATTTCTCGAAGAAATTTTGGTGACGCTGTATCGAAACGGGGCCACGCTGCGTGAGTTTCCGATCACCTACCATGCCCGTCACGGCGGGCGGAGTAAATTGCGATTGTCCGACGCTACCGGTGCGCTCGCCGTGATTCGGAAGTTGCGCCATAGGTGAGTGAGCACCCACCAATAGCGTTTTCGTACTCGTACTCCATTTCATTGAGTACGAGCACGATTACAGGCAGCGAAATGTGGGTAAAGTCAAGGTTGGCACCCCTGGACTGGAAAATCAGGCCGGCTGGTGACGGCATAAGTTGGAAATTATCGACAAATGGGCTTTCAAATGGCCGGAAGCCTGCCAAAGTCGCTTGACAACAAGCTAGCACTTTCATAGATTCGCGCACGATTGTTTACATCATGACCCCAAGATCGCCCTTTACCATTTGTAGCCCGCAGGGCTAGGGGCATTGATTGCTACTTGCGACCCGCCCATTTTTAATCTCACGTTGACTTTGCTTCCACAAAAGTGCCTTCGAGGCGCGCGGTGAGCGAGACTTGGTGATTTGGGCAACGCGTGACCACAAGAACGCCGACGTATGATTGACCTCCGCAGTATTGCTCGCCATTTACGACTTCCGGTAGAGCAGATTCGATTGGCCGCCGATTTGCTTCTGCAGGGCTACCAACCCGCATTTATTGAGCGATATCGCGCCGATGAAACGGGTAACCTGCCGCACTCGCTGCTCTGGTCGATCAAGTTGGCCATGGAGAGGCAACAACGGCTTGAGGAATCCCGCACAAAATCACTTCAGCAATTGCCAGAGGGGATCGAACTGGATTCGGAAGCCAAGGAGCGATTGGCGCAAGCGGATACCGAAGTCGAAATTGACAGCACAATGCGAGCGTTCCGCGCGCGAAGGACAATGCAGCAAAACGCGGAACGCGAAGGGGTAGCGGGTCAGTTACTGGAAAAATTAATGGCCTATGGTGGCCCCGCCATTGACGATATGGTGACTTGGACTCAGACGGAATTGTCCTGCGAACGCGAAGCGGCTGAGCATGCACTACAAGGCTGCAAGCGGCTGATCGGTAGCCTGTTGGCGGGTGATTCGGGCATCGCGCAGCGGCTCCGGCAGATCGTTCAGCGCCGTTCGAACGTGAAGATTGTATTGACGGTCGATCAGAACAAACCGGAATCTGCGACGGTAACGGCGGAAGCCACCGCCGCAACGGCAGAGCTGGGCCCTGCCGTCCAGCCACACGTAACCGACGCAGCCGATGATCCTGCCGAAGGCGCTCAGGATGGCAGTGACGATACGTTTAATGACGACTTGGCCGAAGCGCACGAAGCCGAAACGCATGAAGCCGAAAATCACGAGGCCGAAGCGCGTGAAGGATCCGAAGAGGTCATTGCCTCCGTTGATGATTCCGTTGAAGAAGTAGCGGAGTCTTCCGAAGTGGGTGAAGGAACTCCATCGGAATCAGTCGCGGGTGAGAAGTCCGCTGAGATTGCGACTTTGGCTCCAGCCGGTCCAGTGACCAAGGGTTCCATCGCCAAGAAAGGCAAACGCAAAAAGAGCAGAGAAGTAAAAGCATCGGCCAAGAATGCCGCTAAGATCAGTCCCCGACAACGTCGACGACGTTGGTTGATTAGCATGCTTCAGCCATTCAATGGCATGGATAAACCGCTTTCAAAGCTCAGCGCTTATCAGCAACTGATGATCGGTCGTGGTCGCCGCAGCCAGCTGGTCAATCTGCACTTGTCGTACGATACACGACCTCTTATCAACATTGTGCGGGACGCGTTTGTGAGCGACCGACATCCGCTTTTGGGCTGGTTTACTGCGGCCATCGAAGATGCGATGTCGCGCACAATGCTAAATCGACTGGAACAGGACGCGATTGCTGAGTTAGAAGAACTTGCCCAACAACACTTGTTTGAAGTCGCCACAGAACCGTTGCGCGAACAATTGCAACAGCG
>JAYVHC010000987.1:0-5483 GCA_043771575.1 Planctomycetia bacterium | reverse complement strand
CCATCAATGGCCGCAGCTTCCAGACAAATACACTTGGCAAACAACGCACAACGTCGCCATCGATAAAGCTCAGAACCTGTACGTGATCCACGAGGGACTGGAAAACTTGAAAGATCATCCCGCGATCTTCGTTTTTGACTCGGCGGGTAAGTTTATTCGCGCTTTCGGTTCCCAATTTCAAGGTGGTGGACATGGCATTGAAGTGCGACAAGAGGGGTCGGACGAGTTTCTCTACGTTTCCGCCTATCAACAGGTGAAGTGCTTTGCGAAAATGTCGTTGACGGGCGACATCGTGTGGCAGCAGTACGCGCCCATGGCAAGCGGCAAGTACGCGGCAGGCGAAGCAGACACGCCCAAAAAGGTCTGGGGCCGCGATCGATTCATGCCGACCAATTTTGCGTTTCTCAAAGATGGTGGCTTCTTCCTTGCCGACGGCTACGGTGCCTTTCAGATTCATCGTTATGATGCTAGCGGAAAATGGCTAAGTTGCTTCGGCGGTGAGGGGCCGGGCCAGGGCACGTTCAACACCCCCCACGGACTCTGGATCGACGAACGAAACACCGAGCCAGTATTGGTGGTCACCGATCGCGCGCACCATACTTTGCAGCGTTTCAAGCTGGACGGGAGCTACATTGACACGATTGAAGGCTTTGGCCTGCCAGCCAATGTCGACACCCACGGCGACTTGATGCTCGTCCCTGAGCTTGCCGCGCGTGTTTCGATTCTGGATAAACAGAACAAAGTTGTCGCTCAGCTCGGAGCGGACGTTGACCGCGTTGCAGCTGGTAAGGACATTCGCGGCGATGAAACCAAGTGGCTCGATGGCAAGTTCGTGCATCCGCATGACGCATGTTTTGATCGCGAAGGAAACATCTTCGTAGCGGAATGGGTAGCGACAGGAAGAGTCACGAAGCTGGAACGTGTGTAGAACGGCTGTCCTCAGCGCTGTCCTCAACCGTTCCCGCATCTCATCAACCTGCGAACTAAATTGTGAGCCATAGCTGACTCGAATGTGCGATTGTGCACATGCGGAAGTTTGCGCTCAATGGTTTAGCCTAGCGCAGAAAGATGCTTGCTTTCTTCTGGCAGATGTAATTAAATAAGAGCGACAACAACTGCTCCTGTGCGATTTTTTTTGGAGGATTCTTGTGGCAATCCGCAGCATTCTGGTACCCATTGATTTCAGCAAGAACAGTGAAGTCGCCCTCGATCACGCGTGTGGCTTGGGGCGACAGTTCGATGCGAAAATTCACTTGGTACACGTGGTTGACGCCAACTCAAATGATGCGTCATTACTCAAAGCAGAGGAACAACTGCTGACCACTTTGTTGCCGAGTCAGGAGAACTCGCTGGACATTCGACGACGTGTGCTGCGCGGTTCGATTGCGGAGCAACTGGGTGAATACTCGCACAGCGAAGGCATCGATTTGATCGTTATGGGAACTCGTGGGCGCAACGGTTTTTCGCACCAACCTTTGGGAAAACATGTTGAACGCGTCATCACGAGCGTTTCGCGACCCGTAATGGTTATACGCACGGACCTTAGTCCCGATCGACCCCGATTGTCTGAGGCGGATGAAAATTACAAGCGCGCGAAAATCACCGAAATTCCGGCGGTCGATCTGATTACAAGAGCCAACAGTCTGCGCGCAACGGATGTTCACATCGATCCGATTTCAACAGAAGAATACGAGGTGCGGTTGCGGGTCGATGGTCAACTTTCGCAATATTGTGTGTTAAGCAAAAACGTCGCAGAGCATTTGGTACATCAGCTGCATGTTTTAGCTCGTTTGGATCAATCGCAGCCTTTCAAGCCTCGCGAGGGGCGTCTTCATTTTCCGGAAAACACCACGAATTTGGAAGTCCGGCTAACGTCTGCGCTGGTCGCGGGTGGCGAAGCGGTCTCATTGAGAATTTTCGCTCCTGACCGGATCGATTTGGACGTCGACAAACTGGGGCTGTCGGAATATTCACTATCGATCATGAACAAGCTCGTTGGCGACGCTCGCGGCTTGGTGTTGATTACGGGCCCGACGGGATCGGGAAAAACAACTACGGTTTACTCCATGTTAGCTGCGTTTCGTAAACGCAACTTGAATATCCTTGCGATCGAAGATCCCGTTGAATTCAACGTACCATTTGTGAGGCAAATGTCAGTTGACGAATCTCACGGCGTGACCATGACCAGCGGCTTGAAAACGATGCTGCGCATGGACCCCGACATTGTTTTGATCGGTGAGGTGCGCGATGCGGAAGCGGCCGCGATCGCCATGAGCGCTGCCAATGCGGGACGATTGGTTCTCAGCTCAATGCACACCCGCGATGCGGCAGCGACGATCACAGCCCTAAGAGACTTGGCTATAGATGACCGCTCGTTGATTGGCAATTTAGTCGGTGTGGTCAATCAACGGCTGGTCCGCCGATTATGCCGCAGTTGTCGCGAGTCACGCGAGCCCACGCCGCAGGAAGCCGAACACTTTGTGACTCACGGTATTCAAGTACCCGAACGAGTCTACTACAAGGTTGGTTGTGATCAGTGCCAAAATTCTGGCTACATGGGGCGTTGCGGGGTATTCGAAACAGTGCTGTTCGCCAATGGATTGCTCGATAGCGTTGCCTCGCATCAGTCGGAAATCGTACTCCGCAACGCACTCCGCAGCGCTGGCATTCCAAGCTTGACGAGCGATGCACTATCTAAGGTGCGCGATGGCATTACTTCACTTGAAGAGATTCAATCCATCAGTTGGACGTAGCAGGCGACGGAATTCCCTCCCTTCGTGGACCCAACCAGCAGGTACAAACCTACTGCCGCCGAGCCTCGGATTATGCTACGTTATCCGCTTTGAAAACACGCGCATAGCACATAGAAACAAATAATGCGATGGCCAAAGCGACTGACATTCACGTCAAAAAAGTCACTAACTCGACTCAAACCTATCTTTACCGCCAACCGATGAAATTTGGGGGCAGAGTCGTGGAGGACGTTTGTGTCCTACGAACCGAAGTCGCGGTCCAGACCTCGGGTAGCCGCAAGAAAATCGTCGGTATCGGCGAGATGACGATGGGCAACGCTTGGGCTTGGCCAAGCAAGATTCCCGGAAAGATGACGCTTAAAGTCATGCTGGAATTGGCGGATCGCTTAGCAGTGGAAGTGGAAGGCGCACAACTGCATGGCGATCCCCTGCAGATCGCGCACGAGATCGCTCGCCTGCGCGATAAAGTTTCCGCTGCCATGTTAGAGGAGTACAAACTCGGCGAGCCGATTCCAAAATTAGCGGCAATGGTAGCGGCCAGTCCACTCGATGCAGCGATTCACGACGCCTTTGGTCGCTCGCTTGGTAAGAACAGTTTCGAATGCATGACCGAAGAGTACCTGAACCAAGACTTGAGCGCCTATCTCGGTCCAGAGTTCGCTCAGATGTATCCAAGCCAATTTCTATCGCCCAAGCCTCGACCAACTTTGGCGCTTTATCACCTGGTCGGCGCGCTAGACCCGCTTAGCGGTGTGGATATTCGTACTCGACTGAACGACGGTTACCCAGAGACGTTCGAAGAATGGCTTAAGACAGACGGCCTTAGTCACTTGAAACTCAAATTGGCCGGCAACAACATCGATTGGGACGTCGGACGTATTGTCGAAGTAACGCGGATCTGCGAAATGGTGGCTCCGGAGCGACAATGGAAACTGTCGTTCGATTTCAATGAGCAATGCCCGAACGAAGATTACGTCATCGATCTGCTTGAACGTATCGAACGACTCAGCCTCGCTTCCTTCGATCGCTTGCAATACATGGAACAACCCACGCCGCGCGATTTGCGAATTCGTGGCGAGATGACCGTTCATCGCATCGCACGCCTGCGACCGGTCGTGATCGACGAATCGCTCACTGATATCGAAACCCTCAACCTGGCAAGGCAGCGCGGTTACACTGGCCTCGCTCTTAAAGCTTGCAAAGGTCAATCGGAATCGTTGTTGATGGCCGCCGCTGGCGCTCACTACAAGATGTTCATTTGCGTTCAAGATCTTACCTGCATTGGCGGCTCGTTCCTTCACTCAGCGGCGCTTGCAAGTCGCTTACCCAAAGTTACCGCCATTGAAGGCAACGGTCGGCAATACTGTCCTGCCGGCAATGCGGCCTACATGAAGCAGTATGCGCCGATGTTTCGCGTGCGCTATGGAACTGTGCCGACCGAATTATTGAGTGAACCGGGGCTGGGTTTTACCTGGAAACCGCTCGGTGAATAAGTGGCGTAAGCTTCCAGCTTGCGATTACCCTGCTGTATTGCGTTGTGATTACCCTGCTGTATTGCCTTGCGATTATATTGCGTCGCCCAACTGATAGTAACGAGCAAGCGGTGAGTAAACTCTGCATCCTCAACGTCGTTGGCCTAACACCGAAGTTGGCCGCCCACGCGCCGCGCATGTTGCAATTGGGCACCCCGCAGCCGTGGCGCAGTCCCCTGCCCGCCGTCACATGCACCTCACAAGCGACGATGCTGACCGGACTTGCCCCCCGCGAGCACGGCATCGTCGGTAACGGTTGGTACTTCCGCGATACCGGTGAAATTCGCTTTTGGCAACAATCGAATCGACTGATTCACGGCTCGAAATTCTATGAGGGCGTACAGACAGCCAAGCTGTTCTGGTGGTTCAATCAAGGCGCTCAAGTACAGTGGTATGTTACGCCGAAGCCGCACTATGGCAGCGACGGTTCAAAAGCCTTTGGAATTCTCGATGAGACCGATTGTCGATTAACAGAGCAGCTCGGCGAGTTCCCGTTTCATGGCTTTTGGGGACCGAAAGCGGGTTTGTCGAGCAGTGACTGGATCGCACGAGCCGCTGCTGTGGTCCTTCGGGAGAACTCGCCTCAGCTGACGATGGTTTACTTGCCGCATCTCGACTACGACTTCCAGCGCTTTCCGACGCACGACCTCGCGCGCGTTGCCGAAGTGGATGCATGCGCGGGCTTGGTAATTGATGCAGCTAACGACATCGGTGCCAAAACGATTGTTGTGTCGGAATATGGACTCGTGCCGGTCGATCAACCGGTGCTCCTCAACCGCGCGCTGCGCTCAGCCGGCTTACTGGTGGTTCGGGATGGGCCCTACGGCGAAATGTTGATGCCGATGGACTCGCGTGCGTTCGCTGTCGTCGACCATCAGTTGGCACATATCTACGTTTCCGATGAGCGGGATATTGCTCAGGTGAAAAGACTTGTCGAGTCGCTGCCAGGAGTCGACGCAGTGGTCGCGCCCGGCGACGTTGAACTCGACCATCCGCGCAGCGGCGAACTCATCGCTCTGGCCGAGCCAAACGCCTGGTTCGCTTATTATTACTGGCTCGACGTCGCCCGCGCGCCGGATTTCGCGCGGACGGTCGACATTCACCGCAAGCCAGGCTACGACCCCTGCGAACTCTTCATGACTTCGCCGGTGCGCGCCGCCCTGCGATTAGCTCAAAAAAATTTCGGCATGCGTTACCG
>JAYVHC010000986.1:0-3397 GCA_043771575.1 Planctomycetia bacterium | reverse complement strand
TCGTCAACGCATGCGATGGTGCGTTCCACCAAAGTAGAGATTAGTTTTTCGTATTCTTCGCGAGTGACCTCCATATCAAGGTTGACGGGTTGGCCATCGACGGTCGCGATGAACTCTTCGGCGATGCGCACGGAGCTCGAAAACGACAATTCGCATTTAGCGCGTTCGCAGGCTTGCAGCAGCCGCCAACGCGTTGTACTTTGGCCCATGAGGTCGACATTGTGTTCAGTTAGGAAGGCATCGGAGACATACTTGGTCAATAGTTGGTCGAAGTCATCGCCACCCAGTTGCGTGTCGCCTTTGCTGGAAAGCACTTCGACGACACCAGCTTCCACACGCACGATTGAAACGTCAAACGTACCGCCGCCCAAGTCATATACGATCAAGTGGCGGCGCTCGGTGCTCGATGGATGATAAACCAGACTTGCGGCGGTTGGCTCGTTGATGATGCGTTCGACCGTTAGACCTGCCAACTGGCCCGCTTCGCGTGTTGCTTGACGTTGGTCTTCGTCGAAGAAGGCGGGAACCGTTATGACGGCGCGAGTTACTTCGGTCCCTAGTTTCACTTCCGCGCGCTGACGAAGTCGCCGTAGAATCATGGCGCTAATTTCTTGCGGCGAATACTCGTGGTCAGCCATCTTCAATTTGACGACCTGCCCCATGCGACGTTTCACTGACGAGATCGTTCGATCAGGGAACACGGCTAATTGGTTCTTCGCGGCTTGACCGACGATCAACTTGCCATCAGCTGTCATCCCGACGACCGACGGCACGATCGCCTCGCCGTTCTCTTCGATGACTTGAACTTTTCCGTCGATGATGGCTGCAACGACGCTGTTAGTCGTTCCCAAGTCGATGCCAATGATGGGCGATTTATTTTCTTCCATGGCTATCTCTCAATGTGGTTCCAAGTTAAATAAAAAAATGCTGGACACTTCTCGTTCATCGCCCGCACATTCCATTCTAAATGAAATGCGAGCCATCGTTGAACCGCGTGGGCAACGCCCCCGCGTGATCAACCATCGATACACTGCGCGGCCCGTTGGGCACGCGGTTAAACGAAAAAATGCGAGCCATCGTTTCACCGCGTGGGCAACGCCCCCGCGTGATCAACTATCGATACACTGCGCGGCCCGTTGGGCACGCGGTTAAACGAAAGATAATCATGTTTTCTGAACTGGCCTTCAGTAAAAAGTGTCAAATGACGTTACTTGGCTAACCTTACTTCAGCGTAGCGTAGCAAATCTCCGCACCAGCGATATGCGGGTCGCAATTGTTCGGCTACATGCAAGCTGGGGACTGCCGGGGCTTCGATCACGTCGATCGCATTCATAGTCTCGGCATCAAATGGCTGGCGCAGCACGTCGACGCGTTCAATTTCACATTGTTGCATTTGTCGACGCACGCGAGCCAGCAGTAATTCAAAACCTTGAATCAAGGTTGATGGGGATTTTTCCGAGGATAGAGATGCCTGCTCGGCTTGAACAAGGAGCGTGCGGACTTCGGCGAACGTGTTGGCGGCGAATTTGCGTGCCAGCCATGGGGCTTTCGCAGTGAGCTGATCAAAACGTGCGACCCAAGTTGGTTTTTCGCTTGGAATTCTCGTATTCTGCACCAGCGATTCCACCGCCCGCTGCAGACTTTCATCGATATCCGCAATGGCTTCAGCCAGTTTGCGGCCCTCTGGCGGTGCTGCAGCATTACTTGAATGGGTTACCACCAGGCCTTGCTCGACGCGCTGTTCGAGTCTTTGCATCGCGTCGCTGAGCGACTGTTGCATTTCACGACCGCTGCGGACTTGCAATTTCAATTCTTGTCGCAGCGCCGTGAACGCTTCAACGATGTCCAGCGCCCCCAGCATTTCAATTGAACTGCGCGGTTTTTCCTGGTTCGGTAGGCTGCTGGGCATACCTGTTGGCATGGCGTTCAGCGAGTTATCCGGGTCATGCATTGATAGGTCATTCATGCGTTTTTACTCAGTATCGCCGAGAGCAAGCAAGGCGAGCTTCGGTAATCTAAAAATGGATTTTTCAGCGTTGGCAATAATCTTGCTCAGTTCGGGTGGTTCGATCGGTTTCAGGTAAGCTGCAGCCTGAACCAAAGGATCGTTCAGCATCTGATATGCAGTGTGAATCTCACGAAACTTGTCGCCATCGGCCTCGGGTGGATGGAGTCGAACCAAATTTAAATAGGCGCTGCGGACCTCGTCGGGAGTCGCGGTCGCTGCGACGCCGAGCACTTGATGGGGATTGGTTGCGATTGAGTTCAAGGGTATTTCTCCTTTGCGACGCCAGGGGGATCAGCGACGCTGTTTCTTTTTGTTTTCGAGTTCTTTTCGGCGTTTCTTGTCGGCAGCCCGACGTTCTTCAGGTGTCATGGGTGCTCGTTGCGGCGATTCCAGTTCATCCGATCCACGTTCCATCTGTAGCTCAAAAAACCTCAAGAATTGGACTGCATCCTCGCGAGTCAAACCGTGCCTATTGAAAACCCTCATGATGGCGCTAATAGGATCGAATACCTCACCAGTTCGGTCGGCGTTGCGAGCCTCGCGCTTCATTTCGTTCTGAATCGCCTCGACCCCCTTCGGTCCTAGCTTGGCGGCAAGCTTAAGTAAGAAATCGTCAGGTTCTTGGGATTCTGCTGTGCTATTGAATCCCAAGTCGTCGTCATCATCGTCATCCTGGTTGTCGTATTTCAGAAATGACGGAAGAGGATTCGGCTTGGACTTTGCATTCGCACTGCCGCTTCCGCGAGCCTCGTTAGCGGCTTGACGTTCGCGTCTGGCGACACATTCCTCGCAATCACAAACATCGTCATCTATTTCGTCTTTTTCATCTATTTCATCGTCATCGTAATCATCGTCATCGTCCGTGTCGTTGACTGAGTACCAACCCGGCGGAGTTCGACGGCTAGCTTCATACTCCGCAATTGTCTGTTTAGCTTCCGACGCGGTTTCTTCAAACCGATAGCGGTAGAAAGGGTCCTTCTCAGTTTTTGCTGCATCACTCACCAGCTCGATGAGTGACTGGTTTGCAATCAATTGCCGAGCGGCGAAGGTGTCTCTGATGATCCACCCTACAAAAGCAGCGGCAGCTTTAGGTTCACTCGCTGCAATAGGTTGGAACCAGCCAGGCGACTTGCGTTCATAACCGGCTTGCCAAAAGCCGAAATGAGCGCACCAACAACATGCGCCAATGAACACCTCGTTTCGAACAACGGCTTCTCCGCGATTCATTTGGTTGACGAGAGCTTTGCCAAGCTTACTGGCTTGCAGCCGATAGCCTTTATGCTGGAGTCCGGTGCGCACTAAGTCCCAAAGGAATCCCCCGAGCCCTATGAGATCGGATTGCGATAGCTTTTCAGCGTCAGCCACATACTGCGAGACGGTTTCGCGCAG
>JAYVHC010000985.1:0-2417 GCA_043771575.1 Planctomycetia bacterium | reverse complement strand
ATGTTCGTAGTATTCTAATACCGACCACGCATCAGCAAAGCTTTCGATGGGAAGGCTAGTCAGGATCACCCAGCAGATCGGTTGGTTCCCTTTGGGTGTATCCACCTCTTTTGCTATAACGGCGCGCATCGGCAATTGCTTGATCTGGCATTGTTTCAACCACCTACGTAAGGGTTTTGGCACTAGTGGTTGCGAATACGAATGAACCGCCAGTTTGCACGCGTTACCCGGATGGTGGTTTGCATGGTGAGTCGCTTTGCTCGAATGGCAATCGTGTTTCAATGATTCGGAACGGCAGTCCATGAATTGAGGCTCCACCATTGTGGAAAGTTAGTCCGGCATATTGCACTCCATGGACAGCGCGATGGGTGTGACCAAAATAGACGTCGCGCACACCGTAATTTGAATCTAAACCCTCATCGGACAGGTATTGAGCTAATTTACGCAAAACACTTTTTGGACGAATCGCGACGTGCATCGCCGCGCGGTGCAATCGAGCGTGAACGACGAGGTCGTACAGCCAATGTGCATATCGCGTTGGAAGTGGCCTGCTTTCATGGAGTTTTCGCCTTTCGGCGAGAATGGTATTGTTCGGTTCGCAGTCGACGATATCACCGTGAAGGAATACACATTCTAGTATTCTTAGAATGTACGGCTGCCATTCAAGCCGAGGTTGACGGAATGCAAGGCAATCTAATTTGGCTACAAAACGAGGATGCGCATCGTGATTACCGAGCAAATAATAAAAGGAACATTGTGGATGCGAAACAATCAACTCTTCTAGCCAGGCGATACTTGCGTCGATGGAACTGTCCAATGTTGGGAAAGTGCTCCATTTGAAGTCGAAGATATCACCGCCAAGGACCATCGTGTGCGATTGACGGGCCGCATGATGTATCATCGGTACAATTGACATGGCCGTGGATCTGCGCGCGAACAAGTGCAAATCAGAAAGGAAGTGGCCTTTCAGAATCTTCGACATTGCTGAGTCCAAGGAATGGGAGCCTCTTAGATTCCCATGTCCGCAAGTCGTTCCGCGATTAACGACAGGTTGGCAGTAAGTTTGGGATGGTGAACTTCAAAGTCAGAGATGAGTTCTTTCACACGCTCCGTCAACGTTTGAGGCGATGAGGATGAATCCGACGAGGGAGCTGATCGAGCAAGGGCCAACTGAATTTCGTCAATGAGCGATCGCATTTTCGCCGCCGTCTGCTCATCGATTTGAGGGGATTCAGCTAAGTTCTGGTGGAGCGAATCCAGTGTCGCTTCTAAGTCGTCGTTCGTCATGAAATCCTCCAAATTTAGGGACTGCGAATGTTTAACCCGCGCAGCGGCGGGCGGGCGATCGGAGGCCGTTTCCGTTACGCCCGCGATCTCCGCTAGCGCTGCGATCGGTTAAAAAATTGCCTATGCAATGAACCGTATAAGTCCGTTCGCAATTCTATTGAGTTCTATGTCAATCCATGCGAGTAGTCAACAAGATCTGGTAAACTGCATTCACGCTAATTTACGCTTTCGAAGCCATATGATTTACTGTTCGATAGGGGCTTTTAAAACCTTACTCATGATTATGTCGCATTATGTTACGCATGATTGGCCGAGTTGCAGCATATTGTTCTGTATCGTTGCTGACTTTCTTCGCACAGTGGCAGACGCGGGCAGGAGAGTATTTCACTATCTCGGTGGTGGATGAGCAGTCGGGGCGCGGCGTGCCGCTAGTGGAACTGGAGACAGTCAATCACGCGCGGTGGTGGACGGACAGCAATGGAATTGTCGCCTTCGCTGAGCCTGGATTGATGGGGCAGGAGGTTTATTTCCATGTGCGCAGTCACGGTTACGAATTTCCCGAGGGTGGGTTCGGCTACCGGGGCGTGAAGTTGGAGCCGACGTTCGGCGGCAGCGCGACGATCAAGGTCAAGCGGTTGAACATCGCTGAGAGGCTGTATCGCATTACCGGCCAGGGCATTTATCGCGATAGCGTGCTGGTTGGGCGCGAGGCGCCGACGCAGCTTAGTTCGCTAAACGGGCAGGTGATGGGCCAAGACACCGTTATCGCCACTCCCTATCGCGGCAAGCTATACTGGTTTTGGGGTGATACCGAGCGAGTCAGCTTTCCGCTTGGACACTTTGGTGCGGCGGGAGCGACTTCCGAATTGCCAGAACGCGGCGGGCTCGACCCCGGCGCTGGCGTAGACCTGACATATTTTGTGGACGCTGTTGGCTTCAGCAAACCGATGTGTCCGTTGCCGGGCAAGGGGCTGCGCTGGATCGAATGCTTGCTGACAGTACCAGATGAGCAGGGGGTCGAACGGCTGGTCGCGCGCGTGGCGAATCATCGCGATCTCGGCTACGCGCATGATTGGCATTTGATGGTGTTTAACGACGAAAAGGCCGAATTCGAGTCGGTGCTGCGGTGG
>JAYVHC010000984.1:0-1807 GCA_043771575.1 Planctomycetia bacterium | reverse complement strand
CTTGTCGATAATTCGCACGGCGGACTCTTGAGTGTGTATGCGAATTTCCCGAATTTCATCCAATCGTTCTATCACATGAGGATGCAGCGCGATGGCAGCCTCCGCCGCCGTTTGTGCGTGAAACTCTGCGGGGTAGGACACCTTGAAGAGTATGTTCGACATCACATAGTTGCCCAAAGTTCGGCTGAGGGTCACCGCTTTTCCGTCCATCAGGACGTCCTGAAAGCCCCAGCGCGGCGCCGTAAGCGCCGTCGCATAACCTGGCTCGCCACCCATTGTCCAAAGTGCCAGTTGAACCCCGCGCTGGGCCGCGTCGCCAGCAGCCCAGCTCTTGCGCGAACCAGTATTTGGCGCATGCCGATAAGTGCGCAGGGCTCCGCCATCCAACCACGCTTGACTGACCGCAGCGGCAATTTGGTCTTGATTGCCTCCCAGGATGCCACATGCCACAGCGGTTGATGCTACGCGGACCAGCAACACGTGGTCGAGCCCCACACGGTTGAATGAGTTTTCGAGAGCCAAGACCCCTTGTATTTCATAGGCCTTGATCGCAAAACCCAAGACATCACGGATCTTCCAATGACGATGGGGTTGCCATGCGTTGTCAGGATTGCGGTCCAAATAATCCGTCAGTGCCAGAATCGACCCAAAGTTATCTGACGGATGACCCCACTCTGCTGCCAGCCACGTATCGTTAAAATCCAACCAGCGCATGGCACACGCGATGTTGAAGGCGGCTTTCACCGGTTCCAACTGCCAATGAGTACCCGGCACACGCGCCCCGTTGAGCATGACTGCGCCTGGAACAACCGGTCCCATCATTTGGGTACAAGCAGAGTATCGCAGTGCGAGTAATCCACAGCCCAAACTATCTAGCAAGCACCAGCGGGCCGTATCGAAGGCCTCGCCATCAAAGTCATGCTGACGAGTCACGTAATCGGCAATATCCAAAATCACCGTATCGTAAGGGTGGGTGGGTTTTAAGTGTGGGATATCCATAGGACAGTTTTCTCAAAGCAATAAATCAATTTATGGCTACAAAACACAAGATCGATAACGAGAGAATGAGAAACCTGCGGTATCATCGTTGTGAGCGTTGTCATAGTATTCCTTTTATGCGGTTTTTGGTAGCTGAGCAGCTCTGCCCTCCAGCAACATCATTGGTAACAGCGATGGCAACAAACCCAACAGAAGCGAGTACGGCGCGCACAACGATGCTAGTCACATCGTACAACCCGATTGATGGGAGGAACTAAATGAAATTGCCTGCTCGGAGCCCTCGGTTGCTTGATCGAAGCCGAAGTTTGCTGCTGGTGGTCGATCTGCAAGCGAAACTGCTGCCGCTGATACCGTCGCACGCGTCCATTGTTTGGAATGCTGGGCGGTTGCTGTCCGGGGCCTCGGCGCTATCGGTGCCACACCTGGTAACGGAACAATATCCGGAAAAATTGGGCGCGACGGTACCACTGGGCGATGCGCTCATTACGGCGTCCAGCAAACGCATGTTCAGTTGTCGCGAGTGCAGCGCTCCCTTGGCGGACTTTTGGACGCGCGGAATGCGACAAGTGCTGATATGCGGTATCGAGACTCACGTTTGCGTGCTACAAACCGCTCTCGATTTGCAAGTCGATGGCTGGCAAGTTTTCATCGCGGTCGACGCAATCGGCAGCCGAACGCGACTGGATCATGACACGGCGCTGGGACGACTGGCTGCTGAATCTATCACGCTTACGACCACCGAGTCCGTTTTGTTTGAATGGTGCGAGACTTCGACCGCACCGGAATTCCGAACGATCAGTTCGCTGGT
>JAYVHC010000983.1:0-6727 GCA_043771575.1 Planctomycetia bacterium | reverse complement strand
GCCACGCAATTGAGTGACCTCGGGTCGTGGAGTCGCTTTCGCGGACCTAACGGTACTGGCATGAGCGACGACAAAAACATTCCTACCGAGTGGAGTGATTCGGAAAACTTGCTGTGGAAAACGAAACTTCCTGGAGCCGGTTCATCGAGCCCCGTGTTAACCGATAAGTATGTTTTCCTTACCGCCTATTCAGGATACGGCGAAGACAAAGGCAATGTCGGCAACATGGCTCAGCTAAAGCGTTCGCTAATTTGCATCCAACGCGCCGACGGAAAAATTGTCTGGACGCGCGAAGTTGAAGCGGTGCAACCGGAAGATCGCTATCAAGGAATGGGAGTGCCCGAGCATGGATACGCGACCAACTCGCCAGTGACCGATGGCCAATCAGTCTTCGCATTCTTTGGGAAGTCCGGCGTGCTCGCCTATGATCTCGAAGGCAACCAATTATGGAAAGTATCTGTCGGCACGGAATCTGGGAACCGTGGTTGGGGAACTGCCGCAAGCTTAATGCTTTATAAAAACCTGTTGATCGTGAATGCAGCCGAAGAGAGCCATGCGATTGTGGCGCTGGATAAAGCGACTGGCAAAGTGGAATGGAAATCAGAAGCGTCCACACTGGCACTCAGCTATGGCACGCCAGCTATTGTCAATGTGAATGACTCGCGCGACGATTTGGTTATTGCGGTTCCAGGTGAGCTTTGGGGATTGAATCCGAAGTCCGGAAAACTTGCATGGTTCGCGCAAACGACGATGACCGACAATCTTTCGCCGAGCATCATTGTTGATGGCAAAGTCGTGTATGCCTTCGGTGGTTATCGATCCTCGGGCAGTATGGCTTTGGAAGTTGGCGGTAAGGGAGACGTTAGCAAATCCAACGTGCTATGGACTAGCCGCAACTCATCCTACGTCGCGACGCCTGCTCTATACGATGGACGTTTATATTGGATCGACGACAAAGGCATGTACTTTTGTGTGAACGCGAAAACTGGCGAACTTGTACATCGCGCTCGTACACCAGGTATCGCGAGTGGCGACCGACCTGTTTATGCTTCGCCCATCGTGATCAACGGAAAAATCTACGCCCAAACCCGCACCAGCGGTTTGTATGTAGTCGAACCCGGTAACGATCTGAAAGTGATTGCTCAAAACAAATTCGCTAGTGACGACAGCCTTTTCAATGCCACCCCCGCAGTCGACGGCGGACAACTTTTCCTACGCTCTTACAAGTACCTTTATTGCATTGGGGCGAAAGCTGACGGGTCGACGCAACCGTAATTCGCGGCGGTAATTCAAGTTGATAGCCGTTTTGGCGGAACCATCACGAAGGTGCTAAGCACGAGAGCTGCGAAAGCGCAGTAGCCGCAAGTAAACAACCAAGGTGGCGCTTCGTAGAAAAGGAGATCATGGACTGCTTGTCCCATGAAGGAACCGCTACGCACCGTCTCGCCAGCTAGATTTCGCAGGTAATTCTCCAACGCGGTCAGGGGACACTCGATTCGCAACAACGCCTCGCATGCGACGATTAATATCATTGCGAGATGGATCAGGCGGAACCAAATATTGCGTACCCAATCCCAGCGCATCAAGAATCCGACAAATACTGCGACTTTCGGGTACTCAGGGGCGTGCCACCCACTTCGAGAGGCTTAACAGCTTAGCGTGCCGCCCAAAGCACTACTTTGAGACTTTCCAACCACCGGTGCTAGGCTCGCGTTTGGGGCGCGGGGCCGTCAATGGTTGGACAGATGGGTTTTCGACTGCTGGCTGCTGTGCGATTCGAGCAGGCGCGATTGCGCGCAAACCCGTTGGCTGACGCACAGGTTCAGGCTGACTTACACTCTGAAAACTCGCCCACTGAATCGATTTGCTTTGACCCGCGTATTCCGGCGAGTTGGGCGACGCAGGTCGTAAGGCGGTGCGATCCTGCTCATTCAACAATCCAGGGTTCCAGCGCGGTTGTTGATCCAAGTCTGCAGGTGCAGGAATCGGGTCCATTTTGGGCCCTTGTGACTGGCGAGTCTCGGTTGCTGGAGCCCTCTCAGAATTCAGGGGATTGTTGGCTGTTAAAGGCTGACGCACGATCGCTTTCAGTTGTGGACGATCCAAATTCGCACCGGTGTTGATCGGCGGAAGAACCGGTGCCATATCACCTGCCGGGTCGCGATAGGGCATTGCGCTTGGCGCCGGATTCATTGGGAATGTGGGTGGCTGAACGGATGGAGTCGATTGATACGGATTCGACGGGTAAGCGCTGGCAGGCGGTGCCACCAATCCTGGTACGTAATTAGGCGTCGCGTAATTGCCGGTTGAGCCGCCCGTCGAACCGCCGGTCACAGAACCGTAATAGCCGGGAGCAGAAGAAAGCGGTTGGGTCGGGTAGGCGCCGGCAGGCGGCGCGGTCAATGCAGGTTGTTGTGGTAAGGCAGGTTGCTGAGCCAAATAGCTGCCGTAATTGCTCGAGTACGCAGGTCCGCTCATGGGATTGGAGCTTGCACTGCCGTAACCCATGGCGTAAGCGCCCGAGAATGGGGGCAGAACTGCTGCTGGTCCACCGGCCGCCAACGGAATACCTCCCGAAGGCAACGTGTATGTGGGCGCCGACGGCGGAGCTGCCACGACTGGCGGTGTACTGTAGGATCCCATCACTCCGTTATAACCAAAGGTGGGAATTCGCTGAGTCTGATACTCGTACGACGTACACGGCGCCAGCGCGATAACTTGTGACCCAGTATTCGGATCGGTGGTCATCAATGGCCGGTAATAGGTCACCGGGGCGCGGTACTGGCTCGTGCGGTAATCAGGCACGTATGACATGATCGATGGCGCTGTAGCCGCTACCACTCCTGCTGGCTGTCCGGCTGGATAGCCATAGCCATTGGGCCCGATCACGGGCATCATGGAACCGTAGTAGTTGCCATAGTTGGCGGCAAAACCACCCACTGGATAACCTGCCGCAGGCATGTTGGCCGCATAGCCTACGGGTGCATAGCCTACGGGTGCATTCGCTGAATTGCCGACCAGTACTGGCTGACCCACTGGATAAGCAGGACGTGCTGCAGTTCGGTGGCCAAACAACCAATCAAGCAACGGCCCCGCTTTGGCGGAGGGCGCAAATGATGTGAGTGCCATTGCGAACAGAGTCAAACAAGCGAACGGTCGTCGTACAGACATGCGCAAAACTCCAGCGGCAACGGCCAAGGCAATTAGGTGTCAGCATGCGTCAGTGTTGGAACTGACCAACACAAAAACATGCATCCATAGGTTTGATGCCAGCGCCCCACCATTCGTCAATGCGAGCATCTTGGAACTTGATTAATTGTGAGACAATTCTGGAAGTCAGCGTGTTGAAGTAACGATTAAGTCGATTCTAACGGCGCGCACGTTCTGCGAAGAATTTCACAAGCTTGGTGTTCTGAATACTAGGTCAGAGAACTTGACAGGCAAGTCAGAATTTTCGGAAAGTCGCAATTGCCACCGATCAGAAACGTGCCTCATGGAGTTCTCGTCAACGGGAGGGCGAGGTTCCTACCGAGCCTTCGCCCTGGATTTGCTGACAACTTTTCCTCAGTAATCCGCTCTTTTACTGGCAAATTGGCAGGACTTTGACGATCAAAATCCCCTCCGCAGCAGAGTTTTGCATGCAATCTTCGCAAAGCGATCCCCAATCGGGGCTGAAAGCGTTATCATCGAATCAACTCGGGCGGTGCCTCACGCGGGGCCGCATTCTCGAAGTCAACTCGTTGCCAAGGCGTCGGCTAAAGATCATGAGCACATCTCTCAAAGCATCTCTGCCAATCGAATCATCCAGGGAATCATCTGGCGAAAGAAGCTCGCTTCCGGGCACCGAGTCCGTGGGAGTCTACAACCTCATGGTGCTTGTACGCCGATGGAAGGACGGTGGTACATCGGCCCGCGCAGCCAATTTGCCCATCCCTGAAGTGCGAACTGAAACCGTGCGAGAAGCGCTATCCGGCCTCGTTACTAGTGCCCGTGAAGTAATTGCCGACTGCCTTGCGCGCGATGCCCAAGTGCCTTGGATCGCGCCGCCGATTGAGCCCGACGAGTGCGAAAGCCGGTTCCTGGTACCGCTTCACCTATAATCGAAAAGCCATTAACACTTAGCTTTGACAGACCGCAAGACCGATGCAAAAACTTCACACGCTGGAGCGCGTGGTCGATTTGATCGATCCCGCCAAGAACATCTTACTGAACCAAAGATACAAAGAAGCTTTAGCCTGTGTCGCATCCGGCGATCCGGCGCGCGTGGCGACTATCGATGGCCAGTTCGCGATCGTCGCGCGTGAGGGAAAGCAGATCCGTTTTGCGCGCTCCATCGGTCGACCCATTCGCTATTTTTTAGCCAAACGAGCGGATGGTCCCTGCTTAATCGTAGCCGAACGGATTGACGAGATCCGTGCAGCGCTACAGCGTGAAGGTCTTGGTGACCAGTTTCATCCGTCGTATACGCGGATGGTGCCGGCTCATCACCTGCTCGAATTGCAGCTAGTTGGCTGCCCCGATCCCAATCCCGTTACGAAACGCTTTTTCGATCCGCAGCCAAACCAACTTCCAGCTAATATCGAATCCATTGGTCGTCGCTACATTGAAACTCTCGCGCACGAATGCAACCTGTGGCTCAACTCCATCGACCTGCGCGAGCCGATCGGCGTACTGTTCTCGGGCGGCATCGACAGCGGTTCTGTCCTGCTAACTCTGTATCATTTGTTGCTCGCTCGCGGTGAGAATCCAGCTCGACTGAAAGCCTTTACACTATCCGTCGGGAGCGAAGATTGCCACGATGCCAATCAAGCCCGCGCCTTTTTGGAAGCTTTGCAACTGCCGATGTTTTTAGAGGTCATTTCCGTTCCCGAAACCCGCATCGATTGGCGAGCTGCCATCGCTGTACTCGAAGATTACAAAGCACTTGACGTTCAATCTGCCACCATGGCGCTTGCGTTGTGTCAAGAAATACGTCAGCGTTATCCCATTTGGACATGGTTGGTCGATGGCGATGGCGGCGATGAGAATTTGAAAGATTATCCCATCGAAGAGAACCCAGAACTGACGATACGCAGCGTACTGAACAATCAAATGCTGTATCAAGAAGGCTGGGGTGTCAACGCGATCAAGCATTCCTTGGTCTACAGTGGCGGCCAAAGCCGTGGGCACATGCGCACAGCGGCTCCGGCCGGCAAGCTAGGCTTTCGCGGTTTCAGTCCTTTTGCACTGCCCAACGTGATCGAAATCGCGGAAGGCATCCCGTTTATCGAGCTGACTGACTGGGATCACGGAAAACTGTATGCGCTGAAAGGTGCCGTAGTTCGCGCGGGAATACTCGCATTAACTGGATTGGAGATGCCCATTTTTGAAAAACAGCGTTTTCAACACGGCGCGGTGTCCAAAAACGTTTCGCGCGGTCTTTTTCCCGCTCGAGAACAAGATTACCGTGACGAATTTCAACGTCAATTCGCACCGCGCGCGTAATCGCAATCGTCGCATGTGCTGGGTGCAAAGCGCAGACCAAGTAGGGGGACTAAAAATCGGCTTCGAGAATCAGAATTTCGCATTCCCTCGCCCAACTTAGCGATCTATTGACCAGTTTGGGAGGGAATATGCCTATTTGCGATACAAAATCGGCGTGACAGCGTTGACAAAATACCGGATGTAAGCGAGTTTTTTCACATCGGCGTTTGGAATGCCGAGTTCAGATTGCTCCCCATCCGTATTCAGCTACAACAGGGCCGGTATCGTCATGTCGTTGACGCTCGTAAAGCAGGAAGATTGGTTCGAATTGGCTCTCCAAGCCGCGCCGGCATTGGAGTTCGCCGCGCCCGCCAAGCGGATTGTGGCTTGGACGGCCAGCGAAGAAGCCATCGACGACGATGAAGTCGACGATGTCGAACCTGATGAAGACGATGAGGACGCCGATATCGTCCTACCGCCGACCAAAACGGAGGACGATCCGTTCGACGACTTCGATGACGAGGATTTCGACGACGATTTCGACGACGATTTCGAAGAGGAACTCGACGATGACTACGAGATAGAGCCAGACGACAGCGAAATGTTCCCGGCGGACGTTGATGACGAAGAACTCGACCTCGATCCACTCGACGACGCGTAGGAGCCGTTCGCGGATTTGTCCCAAGTCTACTTTAAACACGCGGGCGGATTTGTGCCAAATCTGCATCGAAAAGTCCGCAGATTTGGGACCATCTGCTCACAAATAAACTCTCGGGGCGACGATGACTGTTTTTTTTCGGCGCGGCGATAAACACTCCGTACTTGGCGAAGCGGATTTTCGCGAAGCTCTACAAGCTGCTTTCGACGCCGTGGGACACCCTAAGAAAGTGCTCGCCCTTCCGCCCGATCACTCGCGCAGCGACAGCCGCGCGGGCGAACTGACGCGGCTCGCCTATGATATGCTCGGCGATCGCTTGCTGGACGTTATGCCCGCGCTTGGAACTCACGAAGGCATGACACCCGACGAATTGACCTATATGTTTGGCGACTTGCCACAACACTTGATTCGTGTCCATCATTGGAAAACCGATGTTCAGACTCTCGGCAAAGTCGACGCGGATTTTGTCGAGCAAGCGACCGAAGGTATCTATCACCAACCCTGGTCGGCGCAAGTCAACAGATTACTGGTCGAAGGTGGCCACGATCTGATCCTGTCGCTCGGCCAAGTTGTCCCTCACGAAGTAATTGGCATGGCGAACTACAC
>JAYVHC010000982.1:0-3341 GCA_043771575.1 Planctomycetia bacterium | reverse complement strand
CATCGCTCATGCGATTGATGCCGTTCGCCCAACGCCGCGCAAGCACGATTACCCTTGGCATCTTACTTACCATCGCGTCGACGGCGGCGGCCATGGTTCCGACGTATCTCACCATTCCGTTAATCGACAACGTTTTGGAACCCTGGCAAAAGGCTTTGCAAGTCAACGAAGAAGTTCGCTATGAAATGATCTATGTCTACATCGCTGGTCTGGCTGGTGCGGCCGTATTGGCTTGGGCGCTGGGCTGGGCGAGAACTTATGTATTAGCATTGGCGAGTGAACAAGTGAGTTGCGATATTCGCAATGAAACGTACAGTCACCTGCAAAAACTGTCACTCGAGTACTACGGTGGGCGACGAACGGGGGATCTGATTTCGCGGATTAGCAGCGATACAGATCGCATCTGCAATTTCCTTTCGGCCCACATGGTGGATTTCATTAGCGATGTGATGATGTTTATCTTCACCGCCATCATCTTGATTCGAATCGATCCGATCTTGGCCCTGGCGGCCCTACTGCCGTTTCCCTTCAACGCTTGGCTGATTCAAAAAGTGCGGACTAACCTACGCCATGGTTTTGCCCGCGCCACCAACGCCTGGGGCGACATGGTCAGCGTACTGACGGATGCCATTCCCGGCGTTCGTGTGGTGAAGGCATTTGCCCAAGAACAGCGTGAGATTGCTCGCTTTGCACATGCCAATAAAGTGGTTTACGACAACAATGTGCGCGTCAATCGCCTGTGGTCATTCTTTGGGCCGACTGTTTCCTTCTTGAACGATATCGGCGTGCTGGTCATCTGGTCATTTGGGGCTTGGCGGGTCGCCACTGGCGATATTACGGTTGGCGTCTTGATCGGGTTTGTCTCGTATATTTCCAGGTTCTACGTGCGCTTGGATTCGATGAGCGGCTTTCTAGCGAACACGCAGCGCGCTGCCGCCTCGACGCATCGCATTTATGAAATTCTCGACCGCCGGCCCGTTGTGATGGAGCCCACCCATCCAGTGGCCGTCGGCAAACTCAATGGCGAGGTGACGTTGACCGGTGTCCGCTTCAAATACGGAAGCCGCGAAGTGTTGCGCGGCATCGACCTGCGCATCGAACCCGGTGAATTGGTCGGTGTGGTCGGTCCAAGCGGTTCTGGCAAGAGCACGCTCGTGAATCTAGTGTGCCGTTTTTACGATCCGACACAGGGAAAGATCACCGCGGGCGGCATCGATATTCGGTCCTTTGCCGTCGAGCAGTATCGGCGCAACATCGGCATCGTATTGCAAGAGCCCTATCTGTTTTTTGGTACCATCGCTGAGAATATCACTTACGGGCGCCCTCATGCGTCGCGTGCTGAGATCATCGAAGCGGCGCGCGCGGCTCATGCGCACAACTTCATCGTTAAGCTTCCCGACGGTTACGATTCCATCGTCGGAGAGCGGGGGCAGACTTTGTCCGGCGGCGAGCGACAAAGGATTTCGATCGCGCGGGCGTTGTTGACGGATCCAAGTATTTTGATCCTTGACGAAGCCACTTCGGCCGTTGATAACGAGACCGAACGCGTGATTCAAAACGCGCTCGATAACTTGATTCGTGGCCGGACGACAATCGCCATAGCGCACCGACTGTCGACATTGCGCAACGCTAATCGTATTTTTGTATTAGACGCAGGGCGGGTGGTTGAAGTAGGCAAGCACGAAGAGTTGCTTGACCGCGGTGGCGTGTATTCGCGCCTGTATCACGCGCAGCTTGAGACCAAAGCCGCTGCATCGCCCCAGCCAGCGCCTGAGTCCTTTCAACCAGTCCGCGTCGTCAAATTAGATTAACGCAGCGAGAGTATTCATATCGTGAACGATACACTTGGAATCGAATTTACATTTTCGTGCGATGCACGGGGGCGTTTGATTGCGGAAGACTCGCGGAGGAATCGTCACGTCGGGTTATCGGCGATGCGATTGTTTCCTATGAGCGACCCGGATAACTGGATCGCGGTCTTTGACGAAAAAGGAAACGAATTGTGCTGCATTCCTTCGGTCGCAAAGCTGTCCACCGCTTCCGCCAGCGCGATTCGGACGACGTTGACCAACAGCGAGTTCATCCCCGTCATCGAACGCATCGTACATATCTCCAGCAACGATCCGCCCTGCCGCTGGACCGTTGAGACCGATCGTGGCCAAACCGAATTCATCATTAACGACGAAAAGGACCTGAGGCGATTATCGCAGTGGAGTGTTTTAGTCGTTGATGCTCGCGGCATTCGCTACTCTATTCCTGATACTCGCAAGCTAAACGTTTACAGTCGCCGCGCCGTTGAGTGGCATGTGTAACTCTCGTGCTTCATGCAGATTAAAAATTGGGGTTGATGATTTAGGGTGTCACGTCCCTGAGTCTTCGAAGGGCGTGATTTGAACTTTATTCGCCACGCCCTTCGCAAAGCCTCAGAGCGTGCCACCCGTGCCACCCCAAAATTGCATTGTGCTGTAGCACTAGCATCATTGGGGCTTGCCCACGCAAATCAGTTTCGAATCGGTGCGAATCAACACATAGTTTTCCGCCAGCAAAGGTGTGCTGCGCGTCACTTCGCCTAGTTTCACTCTGCCAAATTCTCGAAAGCTTCGCGAAGCAGCTAGAATCGTAACGGTTCCCTCTTCATCGACGCCGATCAGTTTGTCGCCCGCGATCACGGGTGAACTCGAGACGTTTCCGCCGATGCGCTCGCTCCAGAATGTTTCGCCACTGGTCGCACTCACGCATGTGACGATGCCCTTGTCGGCCCACAGGAAGAGTAATTCACCGTTGGCCACGGGTGTCGGAACATAAGGCGCAATCGTATTCTTGATTTCAAAGGCGAGCTCGTGATTACCCGTGAGGTTCACTGCGAACAGGATATTACCGCCACCGCCCGAGCCCTCAGTGCTGATCGCGATGTCGCCCACAATTACCGGGCACGAAACACTACGTTTGCTAAAGACCTTGTTGTTCCACAACTGCTTTCCCGTGGCAGAATTCAGTGCAAAGAGTCCGTCGCCCGTTTCGGCGAAGATCAGAACTTTCTCGCCTGCTTCCTCGTGGACGCTCGGGGCACCGTAACATGTACGCACAGACTTGCGAGTTGTTTCCCAAACCACATTGCCCGTTTTGACATCGAGCGCCATCACTGAACTGTCGCCAGGTGCCACGCCCGGTGGCAATTCCTCCGCATCTTGGTTGTTCGAAAGGATCAGTTTGTCATCAACCAAGATCGGTGACCCACCAAAGCCGTGAGCGCTGATGTAGCGACCGAAGTTTTTGGTCCACAGCTCATCACCTGCATGCGAAAACGCTTTAACGGTTAGATTCTCTGGGGATGCCCAGGC
>JAYVHC010000981.1:0-5606 GCA_043771575.1 Planctomycetia bacterium | reverse complement strand
TGGCAAGCCGATAGTCGGACCTTTTACCATCCGGTCGATAAGGCCCACGGCCCAAAAAGGAAACAAGTGTATGCATTGATGATCGTCGAAACTGTCTTTGAAGGTCAAATAAACGAAAAGATGCTACGTCGAACTAAACCAACGCCTTGCTCAATCCCGCTTCTTATTCCTATCGCGGGAGTCTTTGTCTTTCCCGTGGTTACCTGAGCTTTTCTCTTGACCGGTTACATGCTTTGATGGGTCGAATGGTTCCAAGCTTGAATAGACCACGCGCCTTGGCCTCTGACTCGTTTTGGATTCGTCAAGGAGGTCGTAGCCGAAAAGTACATCGGCCTGCGAATTTGCCGGGTCAAATCGAGGAAGCGGTTGTGCGGCAATCATAGGTTCGGACTCATCCAAAGTGGGGCTGCTCTGTCGCACATCTTTCAACAATTTCCCATCGATGTAGATCGGGTTTAGGCCGGACTTCTTCTGGCCGTCCTTATCTCCTGCGCGTGGTTGTGCATTGCGAGAGAACCAAACATGACCTCCACGTGATTTCTTGTATCTGGTGTCCAGAACAGCGCGAGGATAGCGCAGTTTTAGAACCGGTTGTTGGCTTGCGTGCCAACTTGCAACACGTTGAGAGTATTTTTCTACTTCCTTTTGCCAGCCTGTTATCACAAGCGTATGGTCAGCTTGCATTTCCGTGGACCAGCCATCGACGACAAGAGGTTCTCCTAAATCATCGATCAATTCTGCAATTGCAGCGACACAGCGTCCAAGCCCAAGCGGTTTGCCACCGCCCAATCGCCATGGGACCGAACAAGCCTGCATTAACAGCGCTAACTCAAACTTTGACAGCGCAGTAAAGCTTAGATTGACGTATCCTGATTCACCAGCAGGAAGCAACTCACAGGATTTGTTGTTTTTGGATTTAGAATCTTTTAGTTCGCCTGCGTCGCCATAGACACCTTGATTCTCAAACAACCAAGGAGCATCTTTGCCGGTAGCGTCCGTCGTCCGATATACTTTGTAGCCGCTGAGTGGATCGGACATAGAAATAGTGTCAGGATCTGCCGATAACCGGTAAAAGGCAAGACAGCCTGGATGGGGTTGAGCCAGTGGCGCCAGAGTGGCGAGTTTTACTTTACTTTTGGCGCCAAAGAATACCAAGTTGTCGGGCATGACTCGCGTCGCGAACGCCGGAGCGGAGACATCTCGCTGGATTGGAATCTGACCGAACATATCGGTCACTGCATCTACTCGTCCATCGGTTCGCAAGTTATCGGGCAATACGTGCTCATGATGTTTTTCGACTACATCTTTCAGCTTTTGTCCCTTGCGACCCCAACGCGCCCACTGGATTGAGGCGACGTCACTGGCAGAGTTCAGCTTTTTTGCAGAAGGGTTCGAGGGCATGAGCCAAACGAGGTCACCGGCTTTCAACGTGGGTCGATCACCAAACTTATGACGTTCCCCATACTCGTTCCACAACCGCGGTGGAAGTTCAAACTCGACGGCATTCGGAAAGAAGACCGCTTCTCGTTTACCTTCCTTATTGACTGGACGTCCCGATAATCGTAACCGCCCTGCGGAGTTTGACGGACTTTGTTCTTGCTGTACCACACTTCGAACTTCATGTACGTCGTTACTCAATTCGACCCAAAGTCTCGGTGAATTAATTTGGCGAAAGTTATCGAGTTGTTGATTAAATTTCTGTTGCAAGTCGTCAACAGAAACAAGCACGACTCGTCCCATGCGCAGTCTACCCGATCGTCGCGATGTTCCGGCAGTTACTACCTCAGCCATGTGAGGCTCGTCTGGGGTTCCAGTCGGACTTGTTTTGCCCTTGGGTCCGAGATTCACGTCGCGGCCTTGACAAAGCACTTCGTCTGTATTTAAGTAGCCAAGCGTGCCGCCAGTGATGATGGTTAGGAGCGTCCGAAGAGCACCACGGACTCCAGTCGCTGGGACGATCACGTCATTGCCGATTGACAATGCGTCGTGCTCTTTGTGCGCAGCGTTTTTGTCGCGAGGCTCTGGTTTACACGAAATCAGAGGACTCAATGTTGTTACTCGCAATCGTAATACACCGCAGAAACGTCCGCTATCCGTGCTTTCGTCGGCACTATGCAGGGTTGGCGCATGTCGATCACCGAGCAATTTCGATTCGAACGGAATGAACGTGTAGGGATTATGGAATGGTTCGCCCAAGACGCTCGCCGGAGCCTTGGCCAGTTTGCTGCGATCGGTCTGCTGTTTACCAAATCCGGTATTACCTTGCCGAGAACCATTCCACCCTTGGCCCCTAGATCCCTTACTGACTGATGGTGCCTGAGTCACACTCGGTTGAGCAACCGCTTTGCCGGGAATCGTCACCCGAACGATTCGATTCTCAGCGTCCTTTTCGACGTCAACCTCAATACCATCCGCTGCATCTGCGTCCGCGAATTGCTTGGCAGGTTCTGGAATATTGTGATCTGAATTGCCCTTTTTGCTTGGCAAGTTCACCATATAGCCCTTGCTTGTTTTAACCAATTTGCCTGTGACCTTAGTCATTGTTTACGTTCCTTATCGTTGTCGAGCATGATTTGGTAAAAGGCTAGTAAGTCGGTCCGCATGGGGACCGGTTGCGTCGGGTGATTTTGCTAGCTCCAAGCGTCCTGCGCTTTTGCTGGAACCGATTCGCAGCAATCCAATATCTAGCGCAAGTAATGCCGCACGTAACCACTGCACTTCGTTCAACTGTGGTTCACGGATCGAGATATGAAACTCGAAAGCTGATGCCTCGGGTCGATCGGACACAAGTACAGTGTTGTCAAACAACATTCCTTCGGCCGCTCCGCCCGTGATGCGATCCACCGCAACATGCATGCGGACTTGTTCGGTAATACCGCTGCCTTGCTTTTTGACCAAGGAGTCCGAGATTGTGATACGACTGGCTTGGTATAGGCTACCAAATAATCGAGCTATCGGGCACTCGATTTCTTTGAAACGCTCGGGCTGTTTCTTGAGTTCTTGTCGTCGCTGTGCAGACAAAAATACACGGCCGAGGTTCTCCCCACTGGGAGCATCATCAGGATTCTTATGTTCATTGAAACGATTACGGCGATCGTGACTATCAGCAATCGGATATCCTGCCTTGGCGGCTACTTTCGTCATCCACGTCTTGAGCGATCCACGTAACGAGCTTCCCGGAATTCTCCACTTCTCAACGCCATCGGCGGAGCAAGTCCATTGAGGCTGAAGTTTATAGTCGCTTCCGCGGCCATCCGCGACCAAAATATCCTGACCGCGCGGAATGCGCAGACAAAGTTTGACTTGCAGAGATTCAATCCATTCCGTTGCCGAATCTAACGATTCAAACCCCTCGCGTTCGTTTGAATTTTTTTCTCCGTTCATACTGCGCGCCATATCCAAGTACTCTGCGTGTTCTCCTAACTTTTCCAAGTCAAAGCTTCTGTAACTCGCAGACTCCTTCAATACGGCTCGTCCGATTCCGCGGGCGGAATTACCACCAAAAAAGATCCCCGAGTTGAAAAAACCAACAACTTGTCTCAAAACTTGCAAGCCGTCGATTCCCCGTCCGTCTAGCCACAGGCAAACTTCCGCATGCGTGCCTGGTGGACAGGACTCAATCGAAAATAGTCCGTTAGGGACAACGGTTTTTGTGTGCCTATCTCGCAGATGATGATTACGCACATCGGTGCGGCCTGTTTTACCAATGCTTAGAACACAATCGGCGATCTTAAGCCGACTCGGAGAGCCTTCGTCGATATCGTTAGCTGCTTCCCCGAACAGGTCGCAGCAAATCTCTTTCTTGACTTGTCGTTGCCAAGCATGACGCAATACACCTGCGATAGAAGACCCACGCAAAATCGGCTGCCCTCGTCCATTGCGAGCCAATTGCATTTGGTTGTAGCTACTACCCGCACCCGGCGCGATACCTTCAGGAAACTCTAGTGGCAAAATTAATACGAATCGTTTGTTACTCATTCTTGTTCCTCCGGTTTTTTTGTCATTGCAAGGTCGGCCAAAACCTCAAGTGCTCGAGTCGCTGTTTTGGGATGTTTCTCCAGTAGACTTAGCAATTGGTCTTTGCAGTGCTCCCAGTCGGACCAAATTCGCTGGGTTCGCCCGTCACACTGCTTCCTCAAGTAAACCATTGCGGGCTTTGTTTCTGCGCCGTCGATGCGCCTTTGCACCTCGCGAATTTGACTAACACTGGGCAACGTACTGAGACGAGCTATTGCCAAAACTTGCTTGAGCGCGGTGGCAAAATTGTCCGAGCCTGCGACAACTTCCGTTAATTTGAATGACGGATGAAATAGACTGTTTGCTTTACCCGGATGCACACTAATGGCACCGTAACCATGTTGCCGTTGGTCTGGCAGAAAACGTCCCGAAGTGAATAGTTCGTGCATCACTTGTTCTTCAATTTTCTTGCCGAAATCGATTACAGCCCCAGGCAATATGACTCTCTGGGCTTGCTGTAGACCTTCGCGCATGCGGTTGTATCCAAATAGAACTCCATTGTTGGCCCAGACTTTTGGATACGAATGGATTTGCATAGCATCTGACCAACCGTTGGCCATTCTCATGAACACCTTTTCTACGCTCTCGCTCGGGGAGGCAGTAAATGCGATCGGTGACTGCACAATCCAAACCGTATTCTCGCCGCTCGACTGCCATTCACGGGGAATCCCGCTGATTGGCACCAGTGTCAATTTGCCTTGTCCGCGAACCGTGCGACTCTTGCCGATCGAAATTTGTGAAAATTTATTCAGAATGGCTTGCACTTCATCTACAGCGTCTTCTGGTAGCGTGAGCAATCCTTGCCAGACGAGAGGTGCCATAGCGTCGACGGTAAAGAGATTGCGGTTCCTATCAGATAGTTTTTCCGCGTGGACGCCGTGGGATGTAATCACGTGAGGCATATCGCTCGCCCGCCAAAGTTGAATTTGTCCGCTTGCTTCACAACGCAATACTCCATCAGTGGACTTTAGAGGAGCGCCTTTCGTGCGATCGGATGGTAGCGATCGTTCCAGAGCCTCATCGTGAAAATCATCTGTTTTGTAGTGACCGTCAACGCTGTATTTGGCAACTTTATGCGTTAAGCTAACGCGTAACGATGCTAGAGGCAGTTCGTCGCTGGAGCCCGCCACGTCGACTGGTTGGAGCGGCCATGTACGGAAGCAAGCATGCTCAAACAGTGCCGTCGCCAGGCTTGAGTTAGACTGGTTAATGCTGGTTAGCAATGCACCTTGGACCGAACTAGCGGGAACTGAAAACCCAGTCAGGATCACGTTGGAGCGGTCCGCGATTTCGGGACAACAAATTGGCGACGAAGCCTGAAACACCAGGCGCATTACAACCGTTCTGCCTGTGAGCGTGCGCGTTGCCTGATGTGCTTTCGACTTCGCGGTTGCATGTGGCTCCCAACTCGAAAGTAGTTGGTCCAGTTTTTTCAGCAGCATTCCCGGCGAGCGAGATTCGCTGTTGATCTCGACGTAGCATGCTCCAGAACCTCGATTCCGATTGCTACCCACCGCGTTGACACTTAAAAGAGCTAATCGCCACGCAAGATCCTCAACTGAGTCAATAGCCGCTGCGCAATACAAGCT
>JAYVHC010000980.1:0-3853 GCA_043771575.1 Planctomycetia bacterium | reverse complement strand
AGCGCCCAACGCTCGCGTCCCAGTTCGACCACTTCGCCCGATGCCAACACGGCTTGTAAAGACTGTACGCGCTGACCAGCTGAACCGTATTTTGGAAAGTGGCTTCCCGCAGCGTCGATCGACAACATGCTGCCTATCGAAGACACACTTCGAGTAGCGGGATCGGGACCGAACAGCAAGTTCTTTTGGCCCAGCGCACGATTCAAGTCGGCCTGCACCACACCGCATTGAACGCGGATCGTGTTGTCCACGGGCGGATTGACACGTCGCATGAACCTAGAAAAATCCATCACCAAACCGCGACCAAGTGCCTGTCCAGCCAATCCGCTGCCGCCGCCCCGTGGAAACACCTTGATATGATTCTGCGATGCGTAGCGCATCACCTGCGCTACTTCAGCGGTCGACTTGGGCCGCACCACTCCGATCGGACAAATCTCATAAATGCTCGCGTCGCTGGCGTAGATCTGCAAATGAATGGGATCGCATAAGACATCGCCTTGAATCAGGCCACGCAGGTCAGCTTGTATGCGAGCTTGCTCAGGATCCATGAGTCATCTTATTAAAAAGTAATTGGCACATTCCGTTTGCCGCAACTTGCAACCGATCAACAATGATCCAAGTCGTGCATTTCCAAAAATCCCAACTCAGCTCACTTGTCCCAAATCAGACAGCATTTCGCTCATCTCGGCTGCCGCGTGCATGTCCCCTTGCGCTCTCGCCACCTCGATACCTTCCCGCAGAAAACTTCTCGCCTCCTCTACTTTATTCAAATCCGCCATGATTTGTGCGCAACGGAAAAAAGCTGGTACGTAAGGCGGGGTTTCGACGCACAGCTGTTGCAGGAGCATAACAGCTGGTTCACTTTCGTCCTCGTTCACCATCTCCAGCGCTAAACTGTACCGCAAGAATATATCGCGCGGTTCATCGTGCAGCATCGACTCAATTTTTTGGCGACGAGTCAGTTCGGGTTTGATCACTTGCGCACCTTATCTTCGAGATCTTCCAAGCAAACATCGCGTTGTATTGGCATCTGTGCTGCTGGCGGGCAATACAACAATACGACAGCTGTACGAACGACTTCGCTGTCAGGCCAAATAGACTCAGGTAGCCTATGATCGCGCCGAAAGTTGTTTCGCACAAGACGCTACCCCCGTACCTTTAGTGATTCAGCGGTTCCCTGGTCCAGAGAATTCAGCCCGGAATTGGCTAGGATTTGTGTTAGCCCATTTCAAAATCCAGCCAGCATCGACTAAAACTTAGATAATTACAGGGCCGTTTTATGGTGATTCGCCGCCCGAGCCCCTACCAATTTTGGATGACAAATTGTGAACAGGAGATTTACGCGTGCGTCACTTACATAACTATCGAGCCTTACTTCTGGCTGCCGCTATCGGTTTTTCGGGCCACGTGGGCCACTCCGCCGATTTGTTAACCATCGGCTCCGACGCGCCCGCCCTGGATATCGAACACTGGGTGCAGAACGGAAACGGAAAATTCAAGCCCGTCACGAAATTCTCACATGGCAAAGTCTATGTCGTCGAATTTTGGGCCACCTGGTGCGGGCCTTGTATTCAAAGCATGCCGCACTTAGCCAAGCTGCAAACCGAGTACGCAGACAAAGGGGTACAATTAATTAGCATCAGCGACGAAGATCTCGAAACCGTCGAAAAATTCCTGGAACGCCCCGTTCGCGCCCCAAAAAAGGCCAAAGATGACGAAGACGCCAAAGATGACGAAGACAAAGATGCTACACCAAAAACCTACCGTGAACTGACCAGCGTTTACTGCTTAACCACCGACCCAGACCAATCATCAAACAAGGACTACATGGAAGCCGCAGCACAGCAGGGAATTCCAACAGCGTTCATCGTGGGCAAGGACGGAAAGATTGAATGGATCGGGCACCCCATGGAAATGGACGAACCGCTAGTCCAGGTGGTCGAAGATAAATGGGATCGCGCGGCATTCCAGGCTGAGATGAAAGCCAAGCAAGAAGCTGAACGCATGATGCAAGAGATTCACGAACTTGCTCAAGCGGGTAAGTTTGACCAAGCTATTGCCAAGGTGGAAAACGTCCTGTCCAACGCCACTGAGCCACAACTTTTCCAATTGCGAATGATTAAGTTGCAGCTACTGCTGGCTGGCACGAAGAATAAAGAGGCGGCCAAGTTGAGCGAATCGATGTTCGCTGAACTGGCTGACAAGCCTGAAATGGTCAACGGTTTCGCCTGGAACCTGTTCGAATTGGCTGACCAAGGCGGACCGAGGGCAGATGACGTTCTAAAGCAGGCAATAATCGCCTGCGAAAAAGCGGTCGCTAAGGCCCCCAAAGAAATCAAAGCCAGCCTCTGGGACACCACCGCCCACATCCTCAATATGCAAGGTGATAAAGCCAAGGCACTCAAGCTGGAAGAAGCTGCTGTTGAAATCGCTGAAGGCCAAGATCTCGAATTCATGAAGCAATTCCTCGCCGAACTCAAGAAGTAGATCTGGCAAACGAAAAAAACGAGGCCCGAGAGTCCGCCCCCCACGGTGGACTCTCAGGCACTCGCCTGACTCAACTTGGGCACACCGGAATGTGCCACAACTTCTGGTTTTCTACTTTGCGTAGCTAGCGGATCACATTTCCGGTGTTCATGGGTGTCGCAATCCGGCTAGACGACTCAAGATACTGAGTCGTTTCTTCTTGAACCAAACGCAGGTCCGATTCATCCGAGCGCACTTCTGCTCGGAAGCGATGCGTTCCGGCTGCCCCCGCTTTGGCTTGCACGCGAAGGACTTTCGTCTCGCCAGCTTCGATACGCGCCAACGGTTCAAAAATCACTTGTCCAGTCACGATGCGATGCTGTCCGCCATCGGCGTGTATCGGTTCGATTCCATCAGAGAACTGAGCGACAGCTCGCACGTTCGACGCTGCACGCGATCCCCGATTCGTGATGCTCATTTCATACGTCACTGTTCCTCCGACAGGAGCCGGAGCAATGGGATCGTTTACCACCAGCTTCAAGTCCGCAATGGCTTCGACCACTGTCGTGATACTAGCCAACGAAGGTTGCCCATGAGCTGTCGTAGTTGCCAGCGCCAACTTATGTTCGCCTGCAGTCCACAGATTCAATTCAATCGGGAAAGCAAGCACTTGACCGGACTTGAGGCTGGGTATTTCCCAAGTCAACCGATTGTTGACCATCGTTGCGCCACTGGGCTTGCTCAGAACTTCAGCCCCCTCCGGTACCGTCAATTCGGCTCGCACGACTCGCGAATCGAGATCCCCCGCGTTTTGAACACGTACTTCATAACTGGATGGCTCGCCGTGATATACCCGGTTTGAACCTGTGATGGCCGCCGTTATCGAAGCTCGCTTGACCAACACACTAATGCTCGCAGCGCTATGCAATTCGGCTGCATCCGCTTCTGCATCGATACTCATGGTACCCTGCTCATTGAACGTCAATTCTACATCGATTGATTGCTGTTCACCGGGAAGAATCTCAGGAATTTGCGTTTCGCTCGCTTCGAAAGACGCCGCCCCCAGTTTGACATGCACATTTTTGGCGACCGCGCTGCCTGGATTACGTACATGCAAACGATACATATTCGCCACACCGTACTCGGCCTCGGATGGTCCCTCAAACGCCAATTCCAATTTCGCCTGACGGACTTCGATTTGTGCTTCGGCAGTCTTCGGTAGCAGCGTCCAATCCATCGCAATGGCAAAGTTGCGAGGCGATTTGGCAGTCAACTGTAGCGGTGCCGATGCGTTCTGGTGCGCGGCCAAGTCAGCGAAGGACCACGTGAGCAACGTTGCACCGTCCGGTGTTCGCTCGAGTTGCAATTCACCATGCGATGGCTTGCC
>JAYVHC010000979.1:0-2707 GCA_043771575.1 Planctomycetia bacterium | reverse complement strand
TTGATTCGCCACCCACCACAACGTCACTCGTCGGAATTTCAATGGGCCCGGCTACCCCTGCGTTCCCCACAGTAGACTTTTGAATCGAGCGACCCGCTCCGGTCATGCCCGCAATGTCGTCCGTTGCTGCGGTCCCCTGCCCTGCTCGGCGTGGCAAGGCTGAATTCGAATTGCCATCCGTTCCATTCGATAGGCCAAGTTCGCGACTAACCATCTCGCTTTGCGGCAAGCCGATTCCGGGCAATCCCGAAGTCGAACGTTGGATCTGGGAATTGCGCAGCGACAAGCTACTCAACGCCGAATTTAAATCGGGCTCAGTCGTTTCAGGCATCGCCAGCGAATCGGCTCCTTGAATCGGCATCGAACGTGGCGCAGCGGATGAACTGCGACCGCCCGCCGACTCACGAGTGAATGCGGTTGGCGTATCTCCGGCCGCAGGCGATGGCACGCGCAGTTCAGCGGCACGATCCGCGCTGCGGGCAAGATCATGATTCTTCGTGACGTTGGGATTCAATTTCGGCGCATTGGCTGGGGCTGAAAGAGTGGGCGTCGAATCGCGTGCTGCACGTGAGCCCGTAGCAGACGGTTCGCTTGCAGCGATGGTTTCGGAACTAGCCTCCGGGCGACTTGTCGGTGCCTCCGGGACGTCGATCGCGTTGCGGCGTTTGAGTGGAGGCGATTTGCTACTCCGAGGCTTATTGATGCGAGTATCGGACAGCGGCGTTGGCTCAAGAGCATCGCGTCGATCTATGGCCGCAGCCGACTTGGAAGCCGCAGCCGCCGCGAAGTCATTGCGTAATGTCGCACCCGACGTTCGACCTCGCTCGCCGGTCACCTCAGCCGGACGCATCGCTTCCGGTGATGCGCTCTCGGGAGCTGGGTTCATCGATTCCGGTACAGAAAGTGATGGCTGTGGGAGCTTCGCCTCACTTCGTGAAAGCGCTGCCACTTGATCATTGGCTTGCGGCGGCGGCAGTTGCGACTTTTCGCGGGGCACTAAATGCGGTGTGGGACTCTTGTCGATATCCGGCTTAGGGCTGACCAGCTCTGTTTGGTAAGCTTTCGCTATCTGCAACACGTCTTCGCTGACCTCATTCACTTCACTGGGCTTGTGAGTCGTCGGTACATAACGCAAATAGTCTGGTCGTTTTGCAGATGGCGATGAAGCTAGATTGTGATACCGCGGTGCGGGTTGCGCCTGACGCTCGAGCATCTTGCGCTCTTGGGCTAATTCCTCGAAGATATTAGGCCACAGGCGAGTGAAAATGACCACATTGCCCGCATACAGCGACATTAACAGATGCAACAGCAGACTCAGCAAGAATGCGATTTGCAGCGATCGCTCCACGCCGCGGCTCGCGAAATTTCTGAGCATCAAGGACAAACCCATTAGAACCACGGGCGTCGCAGTAGCATAAGACCAAGGATTGTATTGCAGCCGTGGGTCATCGATTTGCAAGTACTTGAAGGCGACCCACACAATCACACCGCCGAGCGCAACCAATACGGCGTTCAGCAACCATGCAGGCTCTTGCTCTGCCACACGCTTTTGCGATGAGACTCCGATCAGCTCAGATAACCGCGGCGATGAAGACACTATTGTTCCTCATCAGCGATAGAGAGTGAATATGCGGCGCCGCACTTAATGCACACATCCATTACAGTAACTGGACTCTGGATCGGAACTCGCCTGTCGGCGCGAATGATGACTGCAGGTCGCAGCGGGTTGTCGACAACCGCTCGTGTAACGAGTGCGTCCAGGTCGGCGGGCTTAATCACTCGATCGTCGACAATAAACTTTCCCGATTCGTCAATGTTCACCACCAACTCACTTGGCTCGGCCGTCATGGGCATCGCGTTGGCCGCCGAGGGCAATGGGATATCGAGCGTCCGTTCTTCTTCGCTCAGTCGCGAAGCCACCATGAAATATATTAGCAACAACAACACCACGTCAATCATCGCCGTTAAGTTCAATGCCACCAGCGCGTTTCCACGATTGATTTTTACAGCCATGGTCGAACCTCTAACTGTTACGAGCCGCAGAATGTGGAGGCGGTGGAATTGGGCGAGCGGTTTCTGAAGCACGGCCACTGGTTGCCTGTGGCCTATCGCGCGGTACCAAACCTTGCACATGAAGATCGTATCGCACTTTGCCTTCGAAGCGTTCGAATCGTGGAATCAATCTCCGGACTAGCTCTTCGACGCGTCCAACCAAGTTGGTAATGCGACCTTCGAAGTAATAGGCGAAAATGACCGCAGGGATTGCGACCGCAAGTCCACCGAGTGTATTGACGAACGCAATGTAAATGCCTTCCGCTAAAAACTCGGATTTGTTCTTGCCGGCTCCCAGTTGCGTCGTGTTATAAAACGCAATAATCATACCCCATACCGTTCCCAGCAATCCCATCAACGGAGCCACGGTGGTCGCCAAACTCAACCAGCGTACGTTGTGATACATACGATCTGCCTCACGCTGACAGGTTTCCGAAGTTGAACTTTCGAGTTCGGCCACCGGACGTCCAACTTTCTGCAACATGGCTTCGAGCACTCGACCCGCCGCCGAAGGATAGCGCAGCGCGAGCTGATAGACCTCTTGGGGATCAACCGCTTTGCCCGACTCGAGCATCAATTCAATGCCGCGTCGAATGCGTGATGGAAGAATACGTTCGCGTCTGAGCGCAATGAACCGATCCAAAGTCATCGCGAC
>JAYVHC010000978.1:0-3447 GCA_043771575.1 Planctomycetia bacterium | reverse complement strand
GTTCGCCGAACCACTTGCGCATCAAATTGAAGCAGCCAGCGACATGTTTTTGATGCCCAGCCGTTACGAACCCTGCGGACTTAATCAACTTTATAGTTTAAGATATGGTTCGGTTCCTATCGTTCATTCAACGGGAGGACTAGTTGATACAGTCACTGACACAACACCGCAGACTCTGGCAGATGATTCAGCCACTGGTTTTCGATTTGACGAATACAGTTTGGAGAGTTTACGCGCGGCAGTAGAGCGCGCAATCACAATGTTCGGTACGCAACCAGAGTTGTGGGAACAGATTGTCTCTCGAGGCATGCAGCAAGATTGGTCGTGGCGCCAAAGCGCTGGGGCTTATGAAAGAGTCTATCAGCAAATAAGGTATCCGGTACTTGTCAGCAATTGAGACAAAAATGGCGGGAAAACGCGACAACTATACCACCAGCGAACTGCGCCACGATTGGCTGGCAGATCGGTGGGTCATTGTCGCCCCGCAACGCTCAGAACGACCAGAAGATTTTTCTCATATCGTCTCGATCCATAGTGACAGCAGTCAAAAGTGTCCTTTTTGTTGCGGTCACGAATGCGAAACGCCCGCAACTCTTGCCAGTTACTCTAGCGCGGGTGTCAATGGTTCATCGAACTGGCAGGTCCGCGTTGTGCCCAATAAGTTCCCGGCGGTGAACGGTCTCAAGTATCGAGTTGATGCAGCACAGTGTGCGGCTTCTCCACACTTTCCTTTGACGCCACCCGAGAGTGAACCAGCCAACGGCGGAATCGATTTGTATGTTCGTCGCCAATTAACTGGCGGTCATGAAGTAATCATCGAAAGTCCACACCATTTGCAATCGCTTTCGCAACTTGATCGCGAATGCGTGGGACTGGTATTTCGCGCTTACCGTGATCGCTTGAACTACTGGCGGCGCGAACGCAAATCCAGTTACGCAGTTGTCTTTAAAAACGTTGGCTACGACGCCGGCGCTTCGCTCGCGCACACGCATTCGCAGTTAATTGCCACCGATATACTACCAACCGAAGTGCAGCGCCATGTAACGCGTATGGAAGAATACGAACGTATTGAAGGCACTTGCCTATTCTGCCGCATGCTAGCGGAAGAGTCTGAGCAGGGCCTCCGCATCGTCGACAAGTCCATTTCCTTTACTGCGTTTTGCCCCTTCGCCAGCCGTCTACCCTCGATGGTCAACATTGTACCGAATCAACATGCCAGTTCGTTCGAATCGCTGGATGAAGTCGCACTCGAAGAACTCGCTTGGCTAACACATCGCTTAATTCGAAGAATCGAGCGATGCTACCCCAACGCCGCGTACAATTTTGTAATTCACACTGCGCCCATCGATAAGCAAGATTCGTCGGCATTTCATTGGCGTATGGAGTTGTTTCCGAGAATCACTAAAGTTGCTGGCTTCGAATGGGGCAGCGATTGCTACATCAACCCCATTTCGCCGGAGTCCGCCGCCGCGTCGCTGCGCAATGTGGGGCTGTAAGCGTTGTCGGTCCCGGGCCCAGGTCGACTGCGGAAGTCGTAACCAACGTCCGCAATCCAGCGTGCTGAAAGTTCGCGGAATACCGGTCGCTCTGTCGGTTTGCTTAGCGCGACTTCCCCAAACTTCGACGCCGACCAAATACAAGCCGAAGTGCCCGTTAGTATTACTTCCCGAGCTGACTCGGTCATTTCCAGCGAAATCGCTTGGCGAACCACCCTCAAGCCGCTCGCTTCGGCCAGTCGCAAGGTGCGCAGTAAACTGATGCCGCCCAAAATCCTTTCTGCGGGCGAACAGCAGACATTCCCAGCTCGATCAACCACAATCACATTCGCAGCCGATGTTTCGGTTACGTATCCATCCGTATCGAGTAAAACGGCCCCGGCATGTGGGCCGCTGTGCTTGATCGCTTCTTTGTCGGCCAGGTAGTACTGCAATCGCGAGCGGGTCTTCAACTGCGGCGACCAACAAGCAGGCGGTACGTTGCGGTTCGTGGCCACGATCAGCGGTTGACCATGCTCGTACCAATACTCAATCGTCGCCCACTTCAGCGGTTGAATATAAACGATCAACGTAGGCGCATTTTCAACCGAAGTTAAACCCGGCGTTACTAGCACGACGATCGAGAAGTCTCGGTCCACGAGTCGCGACTGGTTGTGTCGCGCGCACTCGATGATCACATCGCCAAGTTGATCAAGCTCAGCAGAGCCGATCCCCATCGATTCGCAATTCGACTTCAGTCGCGTCAGATGCAGCGCAACATCCACTGGACGAGTATTGATGGTTCTTAAGCGATCAACAATCACGGCACCTTGTAGCACACCCCAATCATCTAGCGCCAGTTGGACTTGATCCAACGGCAACCACTGACCATTTTTCCAAGCAATCGAGGTGCGTAACATCGGCTATTCTTGTAGTAGCTGCTCGGTTTCGTAGAGCGCATTTTGTAGTGAGGTTTTGAACGCTGGGCAATTCCGATAGTACTCAACCTCGGAGTGAGTGCGGCCCGCAGCCCGTGAGCAATCGTACTGCTCAATGTTAGGATGTGAGGACAAACGCATGCCGTTACGAGCATTGATTCCAAGAAAACCCGCTGCTTGGGGCGAACCGCGATCCATAAACCTAAATCGTTTGAGCACTGGATCGGCCGAGTTATAGAGGTTTACTAGCCGTTTGACTTGGCCCATTGCCAATTCGTACTTGCCATCTTGGCCCAGTTGGTTGCGATCGAAAGCCGGAGCTACCATACTAACCCGAACGTCCCTATGGGTTGCAATAGGCGGTGACAGCGTTCGACCATCCAGCGATCCGCCGCCAAGCAGGTGTAACGTACCGCAGATCACAGCCGAACCGAAACTGAAGCCAATCATGCCAATTGTTTGATCTGTTGGAACATGCTCTAAAAACTCCGCCAAGTAGTAAGATTCAACGTGGGCGAGGCTCGCTTTTTCACGCACATCAGGTGCAATTCTCCCGTCGCGTTCGCTTGGCCAGGAATACAAAATCAGTCGTATCGGCTTGTCCGTTTGAGCGATGAGCAGCTGGTAGACGTACAGTCCTCGCTCGCGGGCGTTTTTCCACTCCATCCAATTACCGTGTACATAAATCACAGTCTGTGGCGCGTTAAGGCAAACTGGATCCGCAATAAACTCTTCCAAACCGCTGGGTTGAAAACTGCAACCAACCAATTTTGCGATTCTTAGCGGCGCACCCAAATGACAGGAACCGCTCAAGTGGCGCGAACTGACCTCCCATACGCTATCTCCTGCCCGAACAGGAAGCCCGCCCGAGCAACATTGCACCCAGGCCAAGCTGACGATGCCAAGGATCGCTGGCGCGATGACCCGTGCAATCATGCGGGCCTTGATCGGACTAAGCACTGCGATGGATGAATTCATAGAACGCAGGGATCTTTGTAGGAGAGATGTCCTTACTCGCAGCTCAAATCTCAGCC
>JAYVHC010000977.1:0-3190 GCA_043771575.1 Planctomycetia bacterium | reverse complement strand
CTTCGGGTTTGCCGTCAGCATGATTCTATGGGTGGTCGCCTGGAGCGAAAGAACGATTGGATCGTTAAACTCTTTTTGCATATTTGCCCTATCGCATTTAACTTCAATGCTGGCCTTTGCGATAGGAGTCGGTGCGTTGCAATGGACGCAACCCCGGTGGGGTAAAATCATGTAAGCTCTGTTAACCGAGGGTAGCTTGCTCCGCGCGCTGGCCCTGGGCTAACTGCCGTGACTCCTTTGGAGTACTCATTTGGGCCAACTCCGTTTGACGCAGCCAACTTTCGCAAACTAAACTCGAATGACCAGCTTGAAGATTCCGATACCCAAATGGCTTGCGAGTGTCGTTGTACCGCTGATCGTTTGCTTACTCTTTGCCGCCGCTTTGTGGTTGCTTCACGCGGAACTCAAGGCTCATCACTTGAGTGAGTTCCTCGCCGGTCTGGCCGCGATCAAGCGATCCTCCGTTGGGATTGCCGTCTTGCTGACGATTGCCAGTTACCTGATTCTGCTCAGCTACGACGGCTTGGCCTTGAAGTTCTTGGGTAAGTCGACCCCGCCGGGAACTTGGGTTCCCATCGCACTGGCCAGCGCAGCGATCAGTAACAATTTTGGCACCCTACTGGGCGGTTCCTCGATACGCTACCGCATGTATTCGTTGTGTGGTCTGACAGCCACAGAAGTCATGATGATGTCTGTATTTATTTCGGCAACGTTTTGGATGGGAATCATCGGTACAGCTGGCGTGACTTTTATCTGTGTAGCAATTGCGATTCCAGAGCAACTACATTTACCTACCTCCAATACCCAAACAATTGGTTGGATGTGCTTGGCAATCGCTTTTACTTATGTCTTGCTTTGCTTTTTTGCCAGGTCACGAGTTGCGTTCGCAAGTCGATTGCCCAGCGGCCCGATGGCACTATGTCAACTCGCCGTCGTCGCCCTCGACTTGGTGGTCGCGATTTCTGTACTCTATTGGCTGATGCCCCTATCGATTTCGATTGGCTTTTTCACTTTGTTGGCGATGTACTTGCTGGCAATTCTCGTCGGTGTCATCTCACAAGTCCCTGGAGGTCTGGGCGTCTTTGAATTGGTTTTGCTGTGGTTGATTCACCCAGCGCATCCGGATGAATTATTTGGTTCGTTGCTAGCCTTCCGCGCCATCTACTATCTGCTGCCACTGACGATCGCACTCATTGGAATTTCAATTCACGAAGTTCTGCTACATCGCAGCAAAGTCGCCATGGCGGCAAGTTCGATCGAAAAAATTGTCGCTGTCATCTTGCCGCGCGTGATGTCGGTTATGGTGTTTTCATCTGGCGTCGTGTTACTGCTTTCAGGAGCCACACCCGCTGCATACGGTCGACTGAAATGGTTGCGAGACTTGGTTCCCCTACCTGTCATCGAAGTATCTCACTTCCTTGGTAGCGTTGTGGGTGTGGCTCTCTTGCTGCTAGCGATCGGTTTGCGTCGCCGCGTACAAGAGGCCTTTTGGATGTGCATCGCAATGCTCACCGCCGGTATCGTTTCCTCTCTCGTCAAAGGACTTGATTATGAAGAAGCGATCATTTTGTCCGTCATGCTCGGCCTGCTCGCGATTTCTCGACGGCATTACTATCGGCATGGTGCCATTTGGTCCAGCCGCTTCACGCCGCAGTGGTTTGTGGGAGTGTTCATCGTCATCGCAGGTTCGGTTTGGCTAACCGTTTTTTCCTTCAAAGAGATTAATTACTCGCACGAGCTGTGGTGGCAATTTGCAATCAAGTCGGACGCGCCGCGATCACTGCGAGCCATCGCAGGTGCCACGCTATTCTTCGCCGCTTTTTGTTTCTGGCAGCTCTTAAAACCCGCGCCGCGAAAGCCACTGGCGACTACACCACAAGACATGAAGGTCGTTCGCCGAATTGTTCAAAGCTCACGCGAAACAGCCGCCAATTTGGCCCTGCTAGGCGACAAACAATTTTTATTCAGTCCCAAACGTGATGCATTCATAATGTACGGCGCTGAGGGACGCAGCTACATTGCGCTCGGTGATCCCATCGGCACGGACATAGCGGCTCGCGAACTTGCTTGGGATTTTCGTGAACTGTGTGACGTCGACGACAAGTGGCCCGTCTTTTATCAAGTATCCGAAGAGAGGATTGGTTTGTACGTCGACCTCGGCCTGTCACTCATGAAGCTTGGCGAAGAAGCTCGGGTTCCGCTCGCCGGTTTTTCTCTCGAAGGGAGCAGTCGGCGAAATCTGCGCCGCAACCATAAAACGGTAAGCGACGGAGGGCTTCAGGTCGAAATTCTGCAGGCGCCCAACTCCGATGGAGTGATGGGCAATGTGCGCGAAATTTCTGAGGCGTGGCTTGCCGAAAAAAACACCGCTGAAAAAGGTTTTTCGCTTGGAAATTTTAACGACGATTATATCCGTAATTGTGATATTGCCATTGCGCTAAAAGACAATCGCCCCGTCGCATTCGCGAATCTCTGGTACGGTGCGGAGAAAGAAGAAATGTCGCTCGACCTCATGCGCTTCGATGCATCGGCGCCTGAGGGTACCATGGAGTTTCTGTTTGTCGAGTTGATGTTGCGCGGTGCTGGGTTGGGATACCAATGGTTCAACCTCGGCATGGCTCCGCTATCTGGAATCGAATCCCAGCGCCTAGCACCGCTATGGTCACAAGCCGCCAGTTTTGCATTCCGTCACGGCGAGCAGTTTTACAACTTCAAAGGCCTGCGGCAATACAAAGAGAAATTTCATCCGGAGTGGAAGCCTAAGTACATCGCTTACCCAGGCGGCTTCACCTTGCCCCGCGTCCTCGCCAGTATTACTACCTTGGTGTCAGGCGGCTTGATGCGAACACTCCGCAAGTAAACATCGCGCGGCAGTCGGGTGAGACGCCCGCGCTCTGGATCGAGCAATGCGAATGCAGGCAGCGCCTACACAACGACAACACGGACAATAACCTTGCATCGATTAGTTTTGCAGGAGCATCGATCGGCAATCTGACCTACGGCTGGGATGCCAACAAAAACAAGACCAGCAGCGCTGAGCTCACTTCGTTTTTTCTCCCCTCGCCATGTATTCCTCGTTGTACCACACAACCCGCTTGGTGGTGCTGCGAGGTGAGGAGTCTTTCCAGTTCATGGAGGTTGAATTGATGAGTGCTTTCGAACTTTCGAATGAACTTCGAGGCTGCGATTT
>JAYVHC010000976.1:0-2495 GCA_043771575.1 Planctomycetia bacterium | reverse complement strand
AGAATATACAGTATCTATTCTAGGTTGCACAGCAACGGTTCGCTCCGCTACATACCTAGGCGAGGGCGGCAGCAGCGAACGATAACGAAGCGACTGTCGGGCGTTAAGAACGCTAAAATGGGTTGAGCTGCGGTGGCCGTTGCGGGAGTAAGCGGCTGCAATTCTTCTACCCATTGCTCAGCAGTTCTCGCTTGACTAGGCAAAACGAACAGCCTCGGCTGACCACGATAGACTTCGGCAGTGGTGATCAACACGGACTCGTCGTTCTCACAGGCAATTACCAGCGCGTACCTATCGGCTAAATCTCGCATGCATTGTCTCAAAGTGCGATCTCGGGTCACAATGAAATCGACGGTGTGCGGTCCAAGTCCCTTTTGTCCAACACTTGCCCAATCGACCCAACCGTGCATGTGGTTTGCTGCACATATCTCGGAAAACAATTGCGCTACTGGTGCCCGGCTGACCAGCGTTAGGCCCAGCGGTTTGTTAAACGCCTCGACTTGTTCTGGATCGACGAATTTTGTTACAAATTTGGATTGATCCAGTTTGGTCTTGTCTAACTGTGTTTCCATGCCAGCCGCAAATCTCCAGGACTCAAGCATGCGAACAGCCCAAAACCAAGCCATGGCATCGACGATTACTGGATCGACGGTCAATTCGCCGTCGCGAACGATCCATTTGCCTTCGTATTCAGGCCAGATTTGTTCCAATGTCTTGACGAGCCATTGCTGTTGATCGTTGTCAGCAAGAAGATCTCTGATCTTGATCGTGGTCGGCAAATACTTACGAATCGCTGCTTCGGGCGCTTGAAAGGCCAAGAAACGATTTTCAATGGTGATCATCTCAACGCCCATCTCCTTGGCAAGCAATGCACCCACCTGGGCCAAAGGCGCGGCGCTGACATGTATCTTGCCGATCGGTTTGTTCGGATCGAGGCCCGCTGCGACAAATGAATCGAGGTCAACTACGGTTGGAATACCACTGAATTGAACCCACTGGATGACCGCATTTGATATCGAACCCGGTGGAACAATCACACCGGTAATCGGCAATTCCAATTGTTTGCCAACATCCATGGCTGGGATCGCTTTGGAATTCTGTCCGGTCGATAGTCCAAGTTCCTTGGCAGTGGGCGGAGCCTTTTGAACTGCTTGGTCCTCCAAGAACTGAGGCTCGATAACCGTGTTGAGCATGTTCTGGAATTTTTTCAGCTGGTCCGGCAATTCGGTAACAGGTTTCGCAACAGTTTCAGAATTCGGTGCAGCAGGTTGTTCATCGGTTGTTGGGTGGGGAACATCAGAGCGGGAGAGGGCGCTATTAATCGCACTACCTATGCTATTCCTATCCTGCGTTGGTTCCTCTTGGGCTTGGATAAGCTTGTTCGCATTGGGATCAACTTCATTAGAGGGACGAGGCTGCTCAAGCACGTCATCCTCGGGGTCATCCAAGGGGTCATTCAACAGGCCTTGTTCGGGCTCAATTTTTGGCCCCCCATGCTTTTGTTCCGGAACGTTCTGATGGGCGGTTGTCAGATTCTTTGCACTGGGCAGATTTGATTTGCGTGTATACCAATACAAAAATCCAGCAAAGAACATACCCGCGAGCAAAACTCCACTTGAACCAAACACAGCCACCATCAGTAGCTGACGGCGACGCGCTGTGCGCTGCACCGCCAGAACTTGAATGCTGCTGGAGGCCGCAGCGTTCACACTGGCTAATTTCCGCTCGGGCAAGGGCGGCACTAACGGGTTTTGGAATACGGGTTCCTCATCCACGCGCGGCGGCGCGAGCAAAGGCGCGTCGCTGTCAGCCTGGGAATCATCCGCCTGACTTGGCGCGAGCCGATACGCATCTTCCAACTCTGACGCAAAAGCTTCTTTAGTCATCGCGCTTGAGTCTATAACTCCGCGATGCGACTCGACGCGTATCTGCCGTGGTCCGTTGTTCTGGGGCTTCTCGACTTGGGGCTTCTCTATCGGAGGCTCCGTGATCTGGAGCATCGAATTGCACTTGGGGCAATTGACAATCTGCCCAATCATTTTCGGATTGCGCACTCGAATAAGGCTCTGGCACGTCGAGCACTGAATCGTGAACGGTTCCACGACTGTTACGTTCCTCTAAGATGAGCCAAGCGAGGGATGCGATCATCCAAGGCGTCGAGAATTTCTAACCCACATCTTTAATTCTACGCGATCCGCCAACGATTCTCCATGCGGCACGCCTTCCGAGGTCAAATTTTGCGGCATTCCCGTCGTTTCCGCCGGTGCAAACCCTTCAATCAGAGTGGGGTGAGCTTCCAGATTGCTCGTTCGCGGTTTTCGTACTGACGCGGCAGTCTTGCTAAAGTACAGGCTTTAGCCGCTGTTTAAATTTGTTGAACAAACTAACGCAGCGTAGCTAAAGCCCAATACCGCTAAGTTAAGAGGGCGATTGTTTCTTCGAAAGTAAGTTTTAGCTGCGGCAAATTGCGGTGTTTTTCTCGTTTCGTCTGCCAC
>JAYVHC010000975.1:0-6001 GCA_043771575.1 Planctomycetia bacterium | reverse complement strand
AGCAAGCGAGACGTGCACGTCAATACGCTCCGTGCGCGGGTCATAGCGCCACACGCCGGCTTCACCCAAACGGACTGGACCATATGGGCTTTCCACTTGCGAATACTTAAAGGTGCCTTCTTGGAAGTATAACGCTCCGTCGGGTCCCCACTCGAACGCAGCGATACCATGATGGCTGTCAGCGGTATCAAAGCCAAAAAGCTTGCGCGTTCGAACGTCGGCTTTATCATCGCCATCACGGTCTTCTAAAAACAGAATGTCGGGCTGCTCAGCCACCCAAACGCCTCCGCGACCGATCTCAAAACCTGTCGGTTGGTGCAGTCCATCGGCAAAGGTTTTGCAATCATCCATGCGTCCGTCGCCATCATTGTCTTCAAGGATCAGGATTTTGTCGTTCAGTTTCGTCTTGGGTTGCCACTGGGGATAGCTGGGCATCGTCGAAACCCACAACCTCCCTCGGTTGTCAAAATTCATGGAAACGGGTTTGGCTAAGTCAGGAAACAATTCTTCCGATGCAACCAGTTGGATTTCGTATCCAGGCGCTAATTTGAAGAGTTTCTGTTGAGCTTCGGCATTGAGGTAGTTCAGCGAACCGAGCTTGCCGGCTTTTGCATTCTTGTCGTCTGGCTCACCCACATTGGTCTTCGGTTGGATGAACGGCAGTGTGTTGCTATCGTCCACCGGCGCGGTCAGTTTCTCGCCGCGTGCCAGCGCCCAAATGCGCTCATCGCGATTGGCGCACATTTGGTCGAGTATCTCGCGCTCGCGTTCCATCACCTCGCGATTACGATAAGTTCCGTCGGAGCCTGCTTCGCCGCGCTTGCCGTAGATCGAATAGCCATTGACCGCACGATAGCGATGCCACCAATGAAAATTCTTGTCGTTGACTTGTTCCAGCAAGGCGGGATTGAGTTGCGAATTTAATTCCGTGCCGGTCAGTGCTTTGACAATAACAGGCGCCAGGGTTTTGTAGCCCGCTTCGTTGAGGTGGACGCCATTAAGTGTCAAGCGTTTATCACTCTCGGCAAATAATTTCTTTGAGGGGTTGAACAGGTCGATGTAAGCCACGCCCATTTTGTCGGCTACCAACTTAAGAGCTTTAGAGTAAGCTTCGATTTGCTTGTTCTCCTTCGCGCCGCTTGGCAAATTCGGGTCGCCGGTGTCCTCAAATGCGATTGGAGAAACTAGGACGATTTTCGGAGCCCCTTTGCCGTTATAGTTCTTCTGGAGGGTCTCTTCGACGAGCTTGGTCATTTGAGCTACGAAAGGAGCGCGGCCGGATTCTCCCCTAAAGGACTCGTTAAGCCCGAAGAAAAACAAAATCACGCTGGCTCTTGAATGCTTCAGATGATCATCGGGTGAACCAAAATTCATTGAACGAAGCCGCATTTCAGGTTCGTCAGCGGGGAAACATAGATTTCGGACAGCGAGATCCAGTTCCGGAAGTTGTTGATAGAGAAGGGTTTCCCAGTGGTTATGGTGTTGTAGCCGTTCGCCCAGGGCATTGCCAATCAAGCAGATTCGGTCCCCTTTCTCCAGCTTCAAATCGGTAGCGCGGCTGGAATGAGCAATGCCCATCACTGCCGTAAGAACGCCGAAAACAAGCCCAGTTCGCATGTTTTATCTCCTGGGAGTGCGGATACGTGGGTGGGAAGGATCGGAACCAATTGATGTTCACCTGCCGCATTGGGCAGCTTAGGCAAACAAATACAGAACAAACTGCAAATGGAATTTGATTCGACTTTTCCAAATCCCCTCCACCGCATATAAAATAGGAGTGTGGCTCAAAGCAAATTCACTGTCCATAGGCGTCGATCGCTTTTTGGCAAAACGCTACGATCCCGATAGTTGATGAGTTACGTGGCAGAGTTCGCCACAGAACCAAATTGCAAGTTTTTAAGAGGGCAAACTCCAATGGCAGTTATTCTTACCGAAAGCGCCGCCTCCCAAGTCAAGAAGTTCCGCGACGAGCAACAGCTTGCCGAGGACATGTTCCTCCGCATTGGCGTCGCTGGCGGAGGCTGCAGCGGCTTCAATTACACGCTGGGTTTTGATGACAAGTTCGACGAAGCCGCAGATAGCCGCTACGAGCATCATGGCGTCGCAGTTGTAGTCGACAAGAAGAGTTCACTCTATCTCGATGGCACCACGGTTGATTGGTTCCACAGCCTCGAAAAACAAGGCTTCACATTCAACAATCCAAACGCCGTCAAGAGTTGCGGTTGCGGAAGCTCATTCTCAGCATAATTAATTCCCAGGGCGGTAACGGCATTCGCGCTTTGACCAACGAACACACATGTCGGGAGAGCGAGGCCGCGCAGGTAAAAAGTGTAGAACGGTTGTCCCCAACCGTTCTGCCGAAGGACAACGGACCGAAGTCACCTCGCATTTTTCCAACGGACGTAAACGTTCAAGTGAGCCAACGAGCTTTGCGGAACGATTGAGGACAATCGTACTACAATTGTTTTTATCAGGCTTCGCTCTCCCGTTGATTGCTGGCAAAACAGCTTACAAGCGACTTCGTTATTCGTCGGCACCGGTTACGATGTCACGTGCCACTTGCTGAATACTGGCCTGACGCTTGGCTAGAGCTTTCACTTCTCCGAGCACTTCGGCTGCAGTTACTTGCCCCACAACATCAGCCGGATCGTCCAGCATCTGGGAAAGCGTATTTGTGCGGTTGTTTATGCGAACTTGCAGAGTACGGATCAATCGCAACTCGGCCAGTTTATCAACCAGCGGTTGCTCGCCCGGCTCGCCTTGAGGTGGCTGCCCCGGTTGCTCCTTTTGTTTCTTCTCCTTCTGTTCCTTTTGCACTTGAACCAAGGCGGCTACCATTTCCTCAAGGGAACTAATGATCTCTTGCTCAATGGTGGTCGTGAGTTTCCCGATGTCGGCTCTTGCCAAGCGTTCTGCCACATTGCCGATATCGGTGTTGACCTGCTCCATCGCTTCGGGAAACGCAGCGCTCGAACCTTCTTCGCGGAGCAGCAAGAAGGCTCGTTCGCCTTCATTCAAGATCCTGCGCTCTTCGCCTGCCAATTTGCTAGCGCGAATTTCAATTTGTCGAGTGGCCTGCTCACCCGTGATCTCCTGCAGGCGCTGTGTTTCCTCAAAGGCTTTGTTTTGCATTTCTAACATGCGACGAAGTCGGGTTTCCAACGACGCTAAACTGCGTTCGATTTCTTCCTCGCGCAATTGCCTTAAAATCTCTTCTAGCGCTTCTATCGCTGATCGTAGTTCGGCTTCGGCTTCGCGCTGCTTTTCAACTGCGCCTTTGCGTTCAGCAGCGTCGAGTGCCTTCTTGGCTTCTTCCATTTTTCTCTGAGCTTGTTCGATCCGTTTGCGAGCGCGTTCGATTGGGTCTTTGGATTCAAGCTGCTGCTGTTCACCCGATTTGCCCTGTTGAGGTTGTCCCTGTGGCGATTGACCTTCTTTCTTCTCCTGGGATTTTCCTGATTCCGATTCCGCTGGTTGTGAGTCTTGGGCAGGGGAATCATCGGGTTTTCCATCTGCACTTTTGCTCTCCGCATTCTTGGGCTGCGAGTCGCCGTCTTGCGAGTCGCCGTCTTGCGGGTCCCCGTCCTTAGGGTCACTCGACTTGCCACCCTCCTTGGGTTTGTCACCGGATTTATCGTTCGAGGCAGGTTTTTCGGTGGGATCCGCCTTTGATTTTTCATCCGCTTTTTTACCGTCCTGCGCTTTGGGATCGTTTTCTTGGTTGGCGGCTTTGGTTGATTTACCGTCGGATGCTTGGGGATCCTTTTCAACTTTATCTCCTCGAAGATCATTAACGATCTCTTCAGCTTTGTTTGACAGTTTTTGTTGATCGCCAGCCGCCTGTTGCATTTCCTGGCCACCCTCGGTGCGACCGCTGAGTGACTTTTGCAATCTCAGCAGGCGATCGGTTTCTTCGATCCAGCGACGCACCTGATCACGCTGCTCTCGCACGCGCTCACCTCGGTTCTCGCTTTGCAGTAACTCGAGCAATCGCTTCAGACTTTCGCGACTCGTCCTTTGGTCTTCGAGCGCTTGGCTGTACTGTTTCTTATCTAGTCGCGTGGCGGCACGCGCGAGGAGATCTGCGAGCTGCGATTGTTTTCCAAGCTGCGCCGCCTGTTGCAGCAGCGCAGATCGTGCCGGATTCTCTGCTGACTCCAATTCAGCCGAGCGCAGCAAAAGGTCTTCCAGTTTCTTGTACCGACTGGCGACTTGCTGCTGTTCGGTCGTTAGTGGGTTCGCTTTCTCAGGCACAGATGAATCCGTATCCTGCGCTGTTGCAGGATTCGAAAAGCTGGCCATAGCCAGCATGGCTAGAGTCAAAAACCTGACCGCGATCCAATGGCTGCAGCTCAAGGGACGTTCTTTATTAATCGGTTTGATCATTTCAACATCCTTTTCGACAACGGGCGCCGGACACTGCAGCATTGCCAAGGCTAACATTGTTTTATGGCCAAAGTCGAAGTAATTATTATGGTTTCTTGAATTGATCCAGTATGCGCTGCTTCTGTTGCTTTTCCGTTTCCGACAAGATCTTTTCTTGATCATCCAACAAACCTTGCACAAGGTCAAGAATTTCAGTGAAAGATTCCATGTCCAGCATGTTGGCTTTGATAGCTTCGAGCGCAATTAACACGTGATCCGTCGCTTGGACCGCCGAGCGGGCTTGTATTCCGCCTCCTGCCTCCGACATGGCTGCGGTTTGGAAACCCAGCAATCCACTACGCAGTTTCTCATAATCGCCAGCCAACAAATCAGTCAGTGGTTGATGCACTTTTTCCTGCAATCGCACTTGGCGATCAATGGTGTCGGTGCGGTTATTGATCAATTGCTTACGAACATTCTCGATCCGCAACGCAATGCTCGCCAATTCCTGCTGCGATTTGTCGCCTTGCAAAACCGCTTGCTGTGCGCGGAGCGCGGCGATTCGACGCAACTGTGCAGCCGCGTCCGGAGGCGTCTGAGGTAGCGTTTGATTTGATGCGTCTACCGAGTCTTGCGCATTCGCGATACTGCCCCAACCGCTTGCAATTCGCAAACTAGCCGATCCACCCTGGGATAGAGAGGTAGCGGTTTCTTGCAACGCTTCTCGCAACTGCTGCACTTCGCTGATAATCAGCTCCAGGCGCTGACGCAATTCCAATTCCTGCCGATCCAGGATAATTCCCAACTCTTTAGCGGTGACTACAGCCAGTTGTTGTGGTTGCCCGAGGCCGATGTGCTGTTGGCCATGCAAGTCATAACGATCGCGTGCGCTCACAACCAATCCCAAAGTCATTTTCGGTGCAAGCATGAATCGGCCTTGTTCGGCAAGTTGAGCCAAATCAATTCGCGCATCCAACTGGTCGCTGCCGGTGATCGCTTGCGGCAACTTCAACGGTTCGTCTTCGTTCCGCGCGAGTTCAACTAAAACTTCTTGCACGCCGTGATCGTCGGTGACGCTACCTAGAATTGGAATGACGGCGTTGGGCGTGACTGCCATGCCGATTCCATCCAGACGCGTTACAACTTCTGGAACCGTATCTTCTTGCAGGGTTAGCAAGTAGCGTGGAATCTGATCCGAAGACAAACCGTGATGATCCAACAAACGAATTTCCACAACCAGACTTGAATCCAACTGTCCTAGCTCCACTTTGAAAGCGTCACCGTTGGGCTCAGCCGTGAGAATCTTCAATGATCCATCGCCATTGGCCCCTAAACTTGTCCCGCGAACTACATACTGTATCTGCTTCAGAGGGCTGCTCGATTTGCCGATCAGAGAAACCTCAGTACCCTGGGGAATGCGTTGTCCGCTGCGATATGGCAGTTTTTCAACGCGTGGTCTACTGGCCAATGAGTCAATCAGATAGGCCGGATACCGACACTCAATTTGCATATCGCTAATTACAGCTGGCTCGACGATCTGCAGTGTTAGATCACGCAAACGCGCATCCAGCCCCACAATGTCAAATTCCAAGTCACTGGTCAGCCCATCTAGCGGTGGACCTTCCAAAGTAAACTG
>JAYVHC010000974.1:0-3510 GCA_043771575.1 Planctomycetia bacterium | reverse complement strand
GTTGCCCCAGGCGCGAGCGATTCGCCCATTTGCGGAGTCAAATTCAGATAGGGCCGTCCGTCTGCGGTGAAACCATCGGGATTCACGAGCCCAACGGCTGGATCGGACAGGTTGCTGAGTACTGCAACCAATGTTCCGGCGATTGGATAGCGACCGGAGTTAAGCACTTGAAGGCTGGAAGATAGAACCGAAGCGTCGTCCCCCGAAAGGGTCGTCTCGCCATAGTTGATCTGCAGGCTGCCAGATACATCCGATAGCGAAGCGAAATCGAACGGCTTGATCGCGTTGGTTCGAGCTGTCGGCTGGTAGGAATTGGGAGCAGCGGTTTGCGAATCGACTATCTCGATGCCGCGAATCGTGACTGTGGAGTTGTTGTCTTGGTCGTTGTTCGCCAGCCGCGCGACAACTTGAATCGTGCTGCCGCCTGCTATTCCGGCCAGATTGATCGTGACGGTTCCAGTAACAAATTGCACGGCAGGTCCCGGCACGGGAGTCAGACCCTCGCTCCAATTGAACGCCGCATCGCGTCCGGGAGAATAAGGTAGCACCAGCGGTTGACCCGCTTGATCAAGCACTAAGAATTCGAGGGCATCGCGGATGGTACGTTGGCTTGAAGCATCAAAACTAGGCACATCGAACCTGACTTTGAGAGCGGATGTCGCGTCAGGCAGTGTGACATTGGCTGAAAGCTGCGTCAAAAAAGAACTACCCTCGATCAATCGTGGTGAACAGGCATCGAAAACGTATTTGCCGTGCGCCGTGTTTGATCCGCCTGCATTTGCAAAATGCCAAGACGGTTTCCCGGAACCTGGGGTTGTGCCTGCCGGTATGTCACGCGCATTCAGTCGATTGATCACTAGCAAAACATCAAGGGGCGAAACTATGCCATCGCACGATACGTCAATGAAAGGCGGTGGGGTAGCATTGTCGGGAATTTCGAGGGGGAGCGGCTGTGATCGTGGGCCGTAAACGGGATGGTTTAGTTCATTGATTACCAGCAGAGCGTCAAGTGGGCTGACGACCGACTCAGGATCTTTGCTGACGTCTAGGGGTTGCAACACGTTGGTCCAAACGGCTGCGACGAACATCCGTCGGGCCTCAAGTTGCTCAAACTGAAAACGTCGATTGTTTGCCAACTTCCTGCTTTTGAGTTTCCATTTGCCCAACAGGCGACGAATGTTCATGCGTTTCATGTTGGTCTGGCTGCTTATATTCGAAGGAAGCGGTTATCGTAATCACAACTCGGAGGCTGTAATCAAGTAACGCCCACACAGCAAGTTCTTGCGCGGCCAAGTGTGCGTGCGAAGCAGTTTTGTTTTTTTGCTTTGAGCCTGCCCTTAGCAAAGCCGCAAAGCCTCGGAGCGTGCCACCCAACGCCACCCCACAACAACCAACTCCACTCTAACTCGAATTTTGCCAGAGCACTCAGCAGGCGGCTCGGAAGAACGCATTTTTCTTAATAGTGATCAGCAATGAAGCGTCCGAAAGATTGCGTTTTAAGAAAAACTGACGAAAATAAGCAAGAACCGGCAACATCTTGGATATTCCTTTATGAGACAACACTCCGAAGAGTTAACGACCCACCCAAGCTTGTTATTGCGAGTCCGGGATGCCGGCAATCAGCTTGCCTGGAACGAATTCGTCGAGGTTTATGGGCCAGTCATTTTCAACTATTGCCGACTGCGGCAATTGCAGGAATGCGATTCGTCGGATGTTGCTCAAGAGGTGTTGCTGCGGCTGTCCCGAGCCTTGCGCGAGTTTGAGTACAAACCAGAATTGGGGCGATTTCGCGATTGGTTAGGTAGAGTGACACATCGCGAATTGCTTAAGTTTTGGAATCGACGTGGAATTGCCCAGCGGGTAGCAGGTGCTCTGAGCGAATCGTCAACCCTTGAGGCTGAAGAAAACTCACTTTGGAATGACCACTTTCATGCGGAGCTGCTGCAGGCGGCCTTGGAGCGGATTCGCATTGAGTTCACGCATCAGACTTGGGAGGCATTTCAGTTAGCCTGGTTAGAAGACCAGTCACCCCAGCAAGTGGCTGAGCGATTGCAAATCGGAATTGAGAAAGTTTACGTTGCCAAGAGTCGCGCCTTAAAAAGGCTGCGTGAGGAAGTGCTTCGGCTCAGCGAAGATCTACCTATCGCCCAACATTAGTATTCAAAATTATGCAGTGTCTGGACCCGCAATCCATTAGGGAATTACTTCGCGACGATGGGTGTTTCCAACCTCAACAGATCGAGCATCTACGGATTTGTGCTGATTGCCAGCAACTGATTGATCGAATTGCGGACGACCCGGAACTGCGACTGTGGCGAAATGTGCGCGCTAGTAAGACCAAGCCGCCTAGACCATCATCGGCGTGCCTCGACTTGATTGAGCGATTTCGTGCTAAAGACACATCCTCGGAGAAAACGTCCGCTCAAACGACAGCTACTGACTCGCGCTTGGCACCTCCCACACCTGCTCTCGAAGCTGGCTCTTTGATTGATCACTATCGACTTGTCCGCGAATTGGGGCGCGGCGGCATGTCCGTCGTACTCGAGGCGGTCGATACACGCATCCACCGCACGGTGGCTCTCAAATTGATGCAAGTCTCAGCGCACTACGATCGTGCTCGCGCCCGTTTCGTACGAGAAGCGACATCGGTCGCTTCGATAAGACATCCGAACGTCATCACCGTCTTTGAAGCCGAATACCCCGATAATTCCCTGCCCTATTTGGTGATGGAGTTGGTCAGGGGCGAGTCCCTGCGAACGTGGATTGCTCGCGGCGACGGGTTCAACCCTCGAGTGTCTGCGGACATCGTGGCACAAGTTGCCGATGGACTGGAGGCCGCACATCAGGCCGGCGTGCTGCACCGTGACATCAAACCCAGCAACATTCTGCTCGCGAAACTCGACTTCACTTCATCTAACGTCGCTCGATCTAATGCGGTGTTGCAGCCAAAACTAGCTGACTTTGGGCTGGCGCGCCCAGTCGCACCGGAAACCGATTTGACGCAGTCCGGTTTTATTGCAGGGACTCCAGCCTATGTGAGCCCCGAACAAATACTTACACCAGAACTGGTCGATCAGCGAAGCGACATTTACTCACTAGGAGTCACGCTCTATGAGTCGCTTACGGGCACCGCGCCCTTTCGTGGCTCTTCGCAAGCCGTGTTGCAACAAATCGTCGAAGGTGAATTTGTTCCGCCGAAGCGTCTCAACCCAGCGATTCCCCAAGATCTTGAAACGATCTGCTTGAAAGCGATGAGCCACGATTCAGGGCAACGTTATGCAACGGCGGCTGAGTTCGGTGCCGATTTACGTCGTTGGTTGTCCAATGTGCCAATTCGGGCGCGGCGCTCGTCCTCCATTGAAAAGCTTTGGCGGTGGGTGATCCGCAACCCACGTGTTGCAGGGTTGGCCGCATCGACTCTCGCCCTGTTGATGCTGCTTGCAGGCGGAGCACTTGCCGTTGCCCTGTGGATTAACTCGAAGAATGAACAATTGGAGCGCGAAGTCGATA
>JAYVHC010000973.1:0-2760 GCA_043771575.1 Planctomycetia bacterium | reverse complement strand
GCATCGTGCTTGGTAAACGGCTTCGCCGACGTGAAATGCCATATGTGCCAGAGATCGGCAAAGAGCTTCGTCTACTGACAGCGATAAACCACGAATGAGAACTGAGCGTTTTCGGTCAGCTTCCGACAGACTGTTCAAGGTCGTAAAGAGCACCTGAATAGCCGTGTTGTACTTATCGACTAACTCGACTGAGTTAGGGTCAACCGAAGAGAATTCTCCGTCTCGATTTCGCCAGGGCTTTTCACCATCTGAGGTCAGGAAATCAGTGAATCGGCTCTTCAGGTTCCCTGCCAAATGGTTTATGATTATGGCGATTGAATTCGTTCCGTGGCTCGGGATTGAATGCCAGCCTGACTCTGGAACTTGGCCCAAGGCAGCGCAAAGATACTCGTGATGCCGCAGAAATTCATGTCGATAAGGCAACATGCAATATCTCCTATGGGTGATGACCGATAACGTTTGGTTGTCGACCTAATCCCCCAGCAATGCGATTCCACGCATTGGCTAGGGCTATGACCATGGTCAAGCGAACAACTTCTTCCTGAGTAAACCAAGAGCACAGATGCTCATAAATCGTATCACGACTAGTCAGTAACGATGGTAACGTCAACGCATCTGCCCAGGCAAGAGCGGCAACTTCGCGCTCATCAAAGAGCACGGATTCGCGCCATGCGGCAAGTCCAACCAGTCGCTGAACCGATTCACCGTGGGCGAGTGCATCGCGAGTATGGAAATCGACACAGTAGGCGCAGCCGTTTATCTGAGAAACATACACTTCGATCAGTGCTCGTAAGCGAGCATCTGCCACCAATGCGCCGACACGCTGGGTGAGCTCTCGCAGTTTTGCAATCAACTCGGGTTCAATGGCGTCGTACGCCAGGGCTTTGCGAGTGAAAGATCTGCGAGCCGAATTTTCGCGGCGCTTCGAATGACTGTCCACCATGTTCATATCGGCCATTATGCACTGCTGTAGCACGCTGGTCAGTCTGCGACTTGTCATCAGGTGATTCATCATTGGAATCACCTCATGGTAAATCCTCACGACTTGAACCTCGACTCGCTCGCCGCACTCCAAGGCGTCGCCAAACACGGTGGGATTCGGGCCGCATCTCGCGCGACAAACATCCCCCAACCGACCCTGAGCAAGCGGATTGCCAAGTTGGAAAAGCTGGTTGATAATGCCTTACTTGATCGTTCACACCCAGGACGACTGACTGCCGAAGGTCGGCGCGTGCTCGCACTTGGGGAACGCATTCTGTCGTCCGTCGAGGCTATCGTTCTTGGTCATGATGGCATCGGCCAAGTAGCCATGCGCGTGGGAGTTGCTTGTTCAGCCAGCGAAGATCTTGCCGTCCGCATGGTCACCGCTGCAACCAAGAGTGGCCGAGAGATTGAGCTGTCAGACGGTACCTCTGACATCTTGCTTCGACATCTGCGTTCAGGGCGCATTGATGCGCTATTGGGGCGCATTTCTCTCGACGGATTACCGAAGGGTCTGGAAGGTCGGGTGATCGCCACGGATCGGCTGGGGGTGCTCTGTCCGATTGGCCATCTTCTTGATCGTAAGCGGGTGCATATTGGCGACCTCGAAGATCAACCCGTTATTGGATTCACTCCGGGACTTTGTTCAGGACTAGAACAGGACATAGCTGAATCATGGGCAAGAAGCGGAGCTCGCTGGAAACCAATTCGCCGGATCTCGGGAGCGGATACTATGGTGACGCTCGTCCAAGCTGGCGTGGGTGTCGTTGTTATTCCAGAAAGACTCGCGTTGGCGAGAGGCGTGACCTTACGTTTCGTTCCCTTTGCTGATCGTGGCGCTGTCTCAAGCATTGTTTTAGTGTGGTCATCCACGATGGCACGCGCGGACCGTGAGTTGTTGAAGAAATGGCTGACAAACACGACCTTACCGAACGCGACTTCATGCGCGAAAATGATGCCGTTGGGATCCAGTTGTCAGAGAAAGTGAACGATCCGGTGAAATGCCGCTCGCGACTGGGGAAAACGCTGAATTTCTACTATCGGCAGGCTGTTTGAGTTTTTTTTTCACAGGACGTGAACCAGAGCCAATTTATTTGGGAGTTTTCTGAGCGTCGTTTTCCTATGATACGCTATCTCCTAATCTTAATCATGGCTCACGGTGAACAGGCGTTACTTAACTGTGACGAAATCAAATATCCCTTCCAGGGAATGAAAGTGATGAACTACCTTGCCCGCTGTAACTTCGGATAGATTTTCAGCCGGAGCCGGCAGCTCCTTGTCTGGGCGACATGCCTTAGTTAAGTCGATTGGGTAGTATAAGTTTTTGATTCTGCTTTGCCGTTGCGATATCAGCAAATGCTCAACGTCTTTCTTGGTAACGGTTTCCTTACAACTCAAATGCTCTTGCTGATAAAAGACTGCCATGTGCTCGGGAGAAATTGGCATGAGTATCATTACACCAAAAACGTCATTGTGCATATAGATAATAACTGGATTTTCGGATATGAATATTCTAATCGTTAGCTTAAGTAGCTGTAGCGAATATTTCTCATGGATTCTCGTCAGGTGATTATGAACGTTTTGCGGGAGCCAGTCTTCCGGACGTATCGCCTCAATTTCATTGCATGCACTCCCCATGATGTGCTCAAATGCGTCTATGCGCTCTTCGCCAGTCCGAATGACATAAGATGGCGAGCGAAATCTAGTGACTAGTGCAAATATCAGTAGATCTTTTCGTTCCTCAGAAGTCAGCATTTTACCTGTGGTTATTTTCTTGGC
>JAYVHC010000972.1:0-3355 GCA_043771575.1 Planctomycetia bacterium | reverse complement strand
GATGAAGCGGGGACACCCAAGCTGCTGAGTTACGCGACCAAGTTACATGGCCCGCAGCGCCTGCCGGGTATCGCACTTTCTGAATCCTCCTTGATCGATGAACTGAAAAAGTGGATTCATTTTTCGCAGAACCCAGTCGTTCCAGCCGTTGCGACTCGGAGCCCTTTACCGTCATCAAAACTGAATCCGCTTGCACCAGGCAGCACCCCTTTGCGGTCCGTTCCGGGGTCTTCCAGCCAAGTCGAATTTCCTGCTGGCACGACTCGGCCCGCCATTAGCGAAATCGATGCCCTCGACGCTCAATTGAATCAAATCTTGGCCAAGCAGAAATCGATCCCGGCCACGGCTCAAGATCCGTTCGATCCCGCCGAATTTAATCGCCACGCAGAACAACCATTGAGTCCGCCGCGTTAACTGCGGACGAAACCTCTCTCCACCCCATTCGCTTTGCGGTCATTGATGCATTGTGTAGCAGCGTCTATAAAGATGATTCGCACGCGAATGAATCAATAACTAGGCATTAGCTGGGTGGAGCCTCCGCAAATTGGAAACTCGAATCGTTTTGCTTCCCGGTGACGGGATTGGTCCGGAAATTGTCGGTCAAGCGCGCCGCGTGCTGGACTGTGTGAGCGAAAAATTTGGGCTCGAGTTCAATTTCGAAGAGTGCTTGATCGGTGGCATTGCCATTGATATGACCGGCGATCCGCTTCCTCAAAAGACGATCGAAGCTTGTCAGGCCAGCGACGCTATACTTCTGGGTGCCGTGGGCGGTCCGAAATGGGATGACCCTTGTGCCAAAACTCGCCCCGAAGCAGGTCTGTTGAAAATTCGCAAAGTACTCGGATTATTTGCCAACTTGCGACCGATTACACCCTTCCCAGAACTGCTCGATGCATCGCCCTTGAAGCGCGAAATTGTTGAAGGCACGGATATTCTATTCTTCCGTGAACTCACGGGTGGAATTTACTTTGGTCCATCGGGCTGTGAAACGTTGCCAGACGGAAACGAGCGCGCGTTCAGTACCGAAGTCTACGAAACCTACGAAATCGCCCGCATTGTTCGCTTAGCCGCTGAAGCAGCGCGACGGCGGCGACGCAAGCTGACGATGGTAGATAAAGCCAACGTGTTGGAGGCTAGTCGCCTGTGGCGTCGTGTCTGTGCCAAGATCGTAAAAGAAGAGTTTTCCGATCTCGAATACGACGTTGTACTCGTCGATTCGATGGCCATGCACTTGATTAGCCGACCGACCAGTTTCGATGTTGTGGTAACCAGCAATATGTTTGGCGACATTCTGACAGACGAGGCCAGCATGTTACCGGGGTCACTCGGAATGCTACCCAGCGCTTCGATTGGTTCGAGCGGTCCTGGATTATATGAGCCCATTCATGGTTCGGCACCTGATATCGCAGGCAAAGGCATCGCCAACCCGCTGGCAACCATCCTCGCCTCCGCGATGATGCTGCGTTATTCCTGCGGAATGGAATCCGAAGCGATCGCTATCGAAAACGCCGTGCAGCGCGTTCTGGCGGGCGGCCATCGCACGGCGGACTTGGTGCCACGGGGACAACCCAGCATCGGTACCGTCGAGATGACCGACCAGGTAATCGCAGCGCTTAAGAAATATTAGCCTATGCCACATGTGACACAGTACTAGTTCAATCTTTTACATTCGAAAGCCGAGCATGGCCCAATCCAGTTCCCAGCCGTTTTTCGAAGGGTTTGAGCCCACCGCAGAGGAACTAAAAGCTGCACCGAACTCAAGCGGTCGAAAGGCCGGCCGAGCAGGCAAGCCTCAATCAAACTTGCCAGCCAGTGAACCCAAGCTCGCTGCAGACTCCGGGCCAGCAATTCCACCCACGGTCGAAGTCAGCTTTTCACTCGACGCGGCGGAACTGCCCGATGACCTCAGCGGTCAAACGGTTGTGCTGATCGATTCGCATTCCTTGATCTATCAAATTTTTCATGCGATCGCGCCGATGAGCAGTCCCGCAGGCGTGCCCGTGGCGGCGGTGTTTGGTTTTCTACGGGACGTTGCCGACCTACGTGATCGTTGGCAAGCCGCCTTTGTGTGGTGCGCTTTTGATCTGTCAGAAATCACCTTTCGCAACGAACTTTATCCAGAGTACAAGGCTCACCGCGACCCCATGCCCGACGAACTACGCGGGCAAATTCCGTTGATTCGCGAAACGCTGCAGCTGCTGGGTGTCGGCGTGGTCGACGCGGTCGGTTATGAAGCGGACGACGTGCTCGCGACACTCGCCGCTCAGGTCGAACAAGCGGGCGGTCGTGCCATCATCGTGACCAGCGACAAAGACTGTCGTCAGCTGATCACCGAAAACGTACTGATGTACAATATCCGCAAACAGGAAGTCTTCGATGCCGCCAAGCTACAAGAAGTGTGGGGCATTCGACCCGACCAAGTCGTCGACTTTCAAGCCATGGTTGGCGATGCAGTGGACAATGTCCCTGGCATTCCGCTCATCGGTCCCAAGATCGCGCAACAATTGTTAGCTCAGTTCGACAATCTAGAGCGGATTCTCGATAATCCGAACTCAGTAGCTGGTACGAAACGCGCCGAGAACATTCGTGACAGCCGTGACAAAGCCATGCTGTCGCGCGACCTATGCCGCTTGCGCAGCGATGTGCCCTTGGCGATCGACTGGCGCGACGCCAACTTCAGTCGCCGCAATCCACTTGGTTTGCAATCAATATTTGCGGAATTCGGATTTCGCCGGTTCGCTGAACGTTTGGTGGGCAATATTCCCATGGTTGCCGTCGAAGCGCAACAATGGTCGCCGGAATACACGACCGTCGATACTCCTGCCAAGCTACAGTGGCTAGTGAGTCAATTGAGATCCGCCAAGCTGATTTCGCTGGACACTGAAACCACTTCGACCAATCCCCGTTGGGCTGAGCCCGTCGGTTTTTCGTTCTGTTGGGAAATCGGCAAAGCCGCCTACATTCCGCTTCGCGCTCCCCAAGGTTGCGCAACATTGTCCATCGAAACGGTGCGAGACGCCCTCCAAGCAATTCTTGTCGACGCGACGATTCCCAAGATCGGCCAGAACATCAAATACGATCTCATTGTGCTCCGTCAGCAGGGCATCGAAGTCCGTGGCGTGGTCCTCGACACCATGGTTGCCGACTACTTGATCGATCCCGGCCAGCGCGATCACAGCCTCGATGATCTCGCCCGCCGCTACCTTCAGCACAAGACTACGAAGATCACCGAGCTGATTGGTTCCGGCCGCGATCAGATCACGATGGATCAAGTGCCCGTCGATCAGATCACGGACTACGCCTGCCAGGACGTCGACATTCCGTACCGCATGCATGGCATGTTGACCGAACAACT
>JAYVHC010000971.1:0-6643 GCA_043771575.1 Planctomycetia bacterium | reverse complement strand
TCCCGAAGCAATAAAAGTCCCGCATCGGAAGTGAGTGTACCGCCATCGAACGTTACCTCAACGGCCTGATTTCGGAGGCGTTTCAGAGGGGTCTTGTTTGGTGTACGATCTGTCATTGCCGAAAGCCTTGGGTTTGGTTGTTCTGAAGTGTTGTAACTCCTTTACATACCAGAACTAAGGCTTTCGCGCGATAGGTCTTAACCAATAAGCGTATGCAATATCCGGGCTAGCGCCTCAGGCTCAATTTCGCTTGCAATTACAATCCGCCGGCATCGAGGTACTGAGAGGGCGACTGAGCGATAAACTGTTCCAACGGCTTGGCTAGGTTTCGGCAACACTCAACCTACGGTACTCCGTCGCAACGATGGTGTACCTCAAGCCGCAGACGGTCAGATTCACATCGTTTATAGCTACTTCGTCGAGGGGGGCAAAAGCATGAAGCACGCGGCAATATCGGAAAGTTGGGTTGGGGGAAAGTGAAAACTGGGTGGCACGTCCCTAAGAGGCGAGTAACGCGAGCCTCGCAGGGCGTGGTTTAAAGCGGCGCGGTGAATGGTTGGGTTTTCAATGCTGATCTTTTTGCAGTTACTTTCGAATGCCGCTACGCTCAGTACGTGCTCAGTGTAAACTATACACTTGTCCACAGATGTGTTTCGTGACTGACGAGTGTACCAGCGGCCCGAGGATTATGTGATAGTTCGTTTTATAGTGGATGAGAAGTTTCCGTCGCCCGCGCGAACGGTGTTGAATCTAGTTCAATCGGCTCTTAAAGTTCACCGGACGGTGGCTTCGCAGTTGATTCACGAAGGCGCGGTGCGTTCGGCCGGACGGACGCTGGCGCAGACTCATCTCAAAGTAGAAGTCGGAGCCGAAGTCGAAATCGACTACGCGCCGCAACCCAAGGCTACACCGACAAAAAAAGACCCGTCGCGGTCAACCCAATTTGAAGTCATCCACGATGATGAACACCTAATCGTCGTCAACAAACCCGCCAACTTGCTGACCGTGCCAACGCCTAAACGCGAAGCCAATACGCTGCAATCGCGAGTGCGCACTTGGCTTGCTAAGACGCAGCCGGACGCGATGGCGATTTGCGTTCATCGGCTTGACCGTGGAGTGTCGGGTTTGCTAGTTTTTGCTAAGAATTACGAAGTCGCTGACCAAATTCGCTCGCAATTCGCGGATCGCAAACCGGAACGGCAATACATGGCCATCGTCGCTGGCAAGCTTACGCAGGCCGCTGGAACCTTTCGATCCTACCTGGCGACTGACGAATCACTATCACGGCACTCAGTGCTGGATCCCGCAGGCGGCGAGCTGGCGATTACACATTATAAAGTACGTGAAACCTGGTCCGACACGACTCTGGTTGAAGTCACGTTGGAGACCGGACGTCGCAATCAGATTCGCGTTCACTTTGCCGAAGCTGGGCATCCTGTGCTGGGCGATCCTCGCTACCGCACGCAAGAAGCCGCGCATCGCTGGTGGCCTTACAAACGGCTGGCACTGCACGCTGAAACACTTGGCTTGATGCATCCTGAATCGCATCAGCCGCTGCGTTTTGTCAGCCAATGGCCGCAGGAGTTTCGCGACTTCCGACGCAAGGCAGCCAGACCGCCCGGACCAAGTCGTGCACCGGGTAAACGTGAGTAGATGAACGTACAATTGTTAGCGATTCAAAATATGCCCATAACTGGTGAATTTATTGGCGAGAACTTGAAGCTCCCGAAGCTGCAAGGTATCAGTCTTGACCACGCGCCGATCAGCGAAAGTCAATTGGAACGCATCGGGGCCGAAAGTAGGCTGGAAGCTTACGCCTCATTCGCAAGCTGGAAGCTTACACCACTGAAACGGCTTCCGCTAACCAGCTTGCGACGTACGTGGCAGCAACTTCAACACGCAGAATGCGGTTTCCCAAACTGACGGCAATCCAGCCCGCTACTCGCAACGCGGATGCTTCTTCGTCAGTAAATCCTCCCTCGGGTCCAATCAACACAGTGACTCGATCAGCCGATTTTACATTGGTTTGCAATTGACTCAGCGGAACAACCACCCCGTAGGGATGTGCGAATATGCGCAAGCCGCCGTCGGACTGTGAAGTGAGGGTCAACTCGGTTAAATCAATCGGCTCAAGGATACACATTAACCGATTGCGACCACACTGCTTACTCGATTCGATCACACTGCGACGCAATCGCACGATCGCCGCATCAACCGGCTGAGCCACGCCACGCTTGGTGACAAGCGGTTGCAGCGAGTGAACGCCTACCTGCACCAAAAAATCGACCAGGGTTTTTTGACGATCACCCTTGGGAAGTGCGACCGACATGAGAACCTGTTTTAGTAACTCGCGATTCGTGTCGAGTCGTTCGATTACTTCTAATTCGATGGTTCGCTTATTGACTTTCGTTAGCGCACAGCGTGCTTCTCCGCCCAAACCATCAAACGCCAGGCACTCGTCGTTCGTCGTCATGCGCAGCACACTGCTTGCGTGTCGCGATTCATCCTCATCCAAAACAAAACCGCCGGATGCAGGCAATTGTTCAGCGAAAAATCGCGGCCAAGCCATTAGCTAGCATTTCCTAAACAGAGATCGCTGGTAACCAGTTTATCGATGGCGCTCAAGTTTCGGGTTGTAACGCCCGATTCAACACGAAGAAGTATTTTCGCAACTCGCAGCTCTTCCAACCATGGGGCAGTAACGTGACATACTGGCGATATTGGAAGCTAAACGCAACCCCTTTTACTAGCGATCCGTCGCAACCTTTATTTCGCGGCGCGACCGTGGAAGAGGCGCTTGCTAGAATTGAATTCCTGATCAGCAATCGCCGCCAGGTCGCTTCGTTGCTTGGTGTTAGCGGCGTTGGGAAATCGACGCTCCTACAATACTGTGCCAACAATCCACCGCTCAGCCGCGAAGTGCCGACCCTTCAAGTGGTTCGAACTTCGATCTTTGGTTTGCGTGAAGGCGATCTGCTCACTGAACTCGCTATGCGATTGTGCGGCACACGTTGCGCGAACGATCAACGCGTCGCTTGGCAAGCACTGCGCGATTATTTTCGGGCTGCTTTCCGCGAAGGCGTGCAAACCGCTTTGCTAATCGATGACACCGAAAGCGCCTCAGCAGCCGGCGAAGCGGACTTAATTCGCTTACTCAGCGTCCCGTTGCCGTTGACAGTGATTTTCGCCGTGGAAACTCCCATGGCCTCCGCCGTTAGCCGCGTATTATTCGATCGCTGCGAATTGCAGATCGAACTCCCCGGCTGGGACTACTCGCAAACCGCAGAGTTTCTCGGCTGGACCACGCAACGGCTTGGACGCCGAGAACCGATTTTTACCGACACCGCCGTTTCGCGCATCCAAGAGCTCAGCCAAGGTATTGCTCGACGCGTTATTCAGATTGCCGACTTGTCACTCGTCGCCGGCGCGGTGCAGCAAGCTCAATACATTGATCACGATTGCATCGAGCAAGTTGCCTTTGAATTGCCACGCACCGCCGCTGCTTGAATAGTATGTAACCGACGTCGCTCCGCGACTCGGAAATGCAGCAATGCAGCGTCGCGGAGCGACACGGCTACGATCGATTAGCTTAACTCGGCACTCTGCTGCGCGAGGTACTGGACGGCTTTGTCGCTGATGTCCTTGCGGCACCAACCGCCAGCCCAGCGAATTTTTTGCACAGCCGTGTACGCGTTCAGCTTTGCGACGGAGATGGATTCGCCTAGGGCTGTGACACCCAGGACGCGACCACCGTCGGTTAGGATGGTGTCATTTTCAAGCCGCGTACCGGCGTGGAAGACCTTTACATCAGGTAAAGCGTCTGCCGCTTCGATGCCAGTGATGGGCTTGCCTTTTATGTACTCTCCAGGATAACCTTGGCTGGCCATGACGACACAGATCGCTGGCCGACTATCCCACTCAGGTGCATCGATTTGATCGAGTTGTCGATCGACTACTGCTTCGAGAATGTCCATCAAATCGCTTTTCAAGCGCATGATCAGTGGCTGGCACTCGGGATCGCCGAATCGGCAATTATATTCAAGCACCTTGGGACCAGATTGCGGAGTGATCATCAAGCCAGCGTACAGTACTCCGCGAAACGGCTTGCGATTGCGTTTCATGGTGTGGATGGTGGGGACGAGCACATGTTCTTCGATCCAAGCCATCAAAGCATCGTCTACCACTGGAGTTGGGCAATAGGCTCCCATGCCTCCGGTGTTCGGTCCGGCGTCGCCATCGAAGGCAGGTTTATGATCTTGAGCCGGCGGCAACGGTAGAATTGTGCGGCCATCGGTGATCGCCAACACACTTGCCTCGGGGCCTTCCAGGCGCTCTTCGATAATCATTTGCGAACCCGCTTTGCCAAATTCGCGGCGGCGCGAGATTCGATCGATGGCGTCGAGTGCATCGTCGCGGCGTTTGCAAACAATCACACCTTTGCCTGCAGCTAGCCCATCGGCTTTGACAACTACTGGGCAGCGATCGCGCTCGCCTGGAAAGCGGCCTTTAATGAACCGCATCGCATCATCCGGATCGCGGAAGACTTGAAAATCAGCAGTTGGCACGTCCGCTTGACGCAACAAATTCTTGCAAAACGCCTTGCTCGCTTCCAGTTGCGCCGCGGCTTGGGATGGACCGAAGATTCGCAGCTTCTCGGACTCGAAGGCGTCGACTACGCCCAACGCTAGCGGTGCTTCTGGACCAACGACAGTCAAACCGATCTTTTCCGCTTTTGCAAACTTGATCAACCCAGCGATATCCTCAGCTTGGATCGGAACGTTGACTGCGTCGCGAGCGGTGCCAGCATTTCCCGGCGCAACAAAAACTTCGGTCACGCGCGGGCTCTGCTTGATCTTCCAAGCCAACGCGTGTTCGCGACCGCCGTTGCCGATAATCAGAACTTTCATTAACTCGTCCACTCAATAAAGCTGGCTGCCTGACGCTAAAAACCCACCGGGAGCTGTCGTCAGATTGTAAGGACAAACCAGCTAAACCGGAACCCAGCTACCGCATTTTCCAGATCAATCAACGTCAGATCGATGGGAGTCTGTATGTTCGTAATTAGGGGTCTTGCAGCTCAAGCGGTCTCGCGGACGGGTCGGGTTAGGAAAATCCGATTATGATGTTAGGCAAGCTGTAATCCGTAATGAATATGCATTGCGCGGCCCGTAGTATCCACTGCCGATTTTGATAGTGAGCTAAGCTTTATGCAGTTGCGAATCACCTGTACACAGTGCTCCAAGGAGTTGCTGGTGCCTGTATCGGCGGCTGGCAAAACGGCTAAATGTCCCGGCTGCCGGTCGTTCGTGAAAATTCCGTTGTACTTTGAGGCAACTCCGGTCGCGGCTCACAATCCTGCACCCACCCCCGCGCTAGATCCCGTTTACGCTCAAGCACCGTCATCCCTGCCGACTTATTCCTATCCGTCCTCCGGTGCGTCGCGGGGAAAAAAGTCGACGACGAAACGGCCGAGCAGGTCGGGCGGCACAGGCGGCGGCATGCGGATCTTAATGATCGCTATGGCGTGCATCGGAATCTTGTTTGTCGGCGGCATGCTGCTGATCGTTGGGCTTGCGATGGTCGGCAAGCAAAGAAATGCGACCCTGTCACCTGCTTCCATCGCTGTTCCCCAACTGCCGGATCTTGGCGTCGCCTCGCGGATTCCAGGTACCAATTCGACATTTCAATTCATTCGCATTAAGCAAGGCTCGGGACCCGGTCAATCGATGCAATTCCGCGTCTATTTGCCTCCTGCTATCAGTCAGTAACGGGAGAGCGACGCTCCTGCGGAGCTTGGGCGGGCTACCAATCTGCGTTCCCAAGCACTTGGGGGGCGATCACGCTGCGGAAAAAAAGCTCGGCAGGAGCCTCGCTCTCCCGAATGCGCTCAGATTCGCAAGAACTCAGCCGCGTTGCAACGTTAGCGCGTGACGGGTACCTGCGGAATTACGGCCACGTTGGGCGGAAATGGTGGGTAAGCTAGGGATGGCAAAGGTAGCGGAGCGCTAGCGGCTTGCGGGATCAGATTCAGGTTCGGGCTGACTCCTACGAGACCTTTGCCACCTGCTGACTGTGTACCTGCTGGCACTGGACCTGCGCCCAAAGGTTGAGTGCTGCGTTGAGGATGCGCGACCATTGGACCTTCGATCAAGCCAGCAGTAGGACCGTAGACATGCTGCGCATCGGAAGGCGTCAGGTTTGTTGGTGAGAATTCCGTTGGGACGCTTGCCACGTTTTGCATTTGCGTGGCAACGACTTGCTCGCGCTCGGACAACCCATAGTTCAAAATGGCTGGACCGAGTTGCCCACCTACGGTATCGGCTCGCATGGGACCTGGATCGATCCAGAGGCCTTCTGCATCGATCTGCATCGTCTCTAGGTCGAGGTCCAGGTTGCGACGCAAGGCTTCGTAGTTCACCCACACGCCGATCAGTAGATTTTGAGAATTCAACAAGTCACCTAGCGCAGAGACGGTATCGCGAGCTGCGGTTGGTCCGGACGCTTGACTGAGCGTTTCGTTGATTTGGCGAATGTCTTCGTTAATGCTAACTTGCTGAGCCGCATTGCGGACGGCATAGCGTTGGAGTTCGAACGACAATTGGTTCTGGCGAATACTACGCAAGGTGGTCCGCAAGCCTTGCCA
>JAYVHC010000970.1:0-1802 GCA_043771575.1 Planctomycetia bacterium | reverse complement strand
GTAAGCACGACGCCACCTGTTTGGCCTCAGTATGGTCCGGCAACAGGTGTGGCGTGGTTGAATTCTAAATGCGGTATTGGCGAGGCAACTGACGGAACTAGCAACACCATCTTAATCGGTGAACGAGCCTTCAAGTATCACAACTTAACTGTCGGTGCAGGCAATGCACTCGGTTTTAGCTCATCGGTCAATACCCCCGGAACAAGTGCGGGCATCAAGGCTGCGGCCATGAGTGTCCTTGGTCTGGCTTACAATGGAATTAACTGGAGCGCGAACAACCAGATCCATCAGACTCGCGGATACAGCAGCAACCATACGGGCGGTGCGATGTTTGTGCTTTGTGATGGCTCGGTTCACTTCATTAGCGAAAACATTGACTACAATCAGCAAACGATTCCAGGTTCTTTGGTCAACGGTGCTTGGATCGATAGTACCTTTGAACGGCTGATTGGAAAATCCGATGGTGGCGTATTGGGCGCTTTCTAGAGCAATGCAGATGTCCGGCTGAAGACAGCCGAACGTACGTGAATGGCGTTGAATTAGCATCTGGAAAGGTAGCGGAACTCGTCAAGTGTTTCGAGCACGTCAACGAAATCCTCGACGGATTCCGCTACAAAATGGGAGCCTGTCGTCTTAATTCAACACCGTTCGAATCTACGTGGCGGGAGTTGGTAGTTTAATGGGCGTTTTTCTTTTCGGTTCCAGGGAGTGTTTTGTCAATGCTAAATGTTAGGCTACTGATCGTGCTCACTATACTTGTGTCTCTATTGGGTTGTTTCCCAAGTGACCGTCCTCCATTGGGGCGCGTAACTGGGAAAGTGACGATGGACGGGGCGCCAATCCAAGGTCTGATCGTCAATTTTCGGCCCGACGAAGGACGTACGGCAACGTGCGAAACCGACGCTCAAGGGAAATACGATTTGATCTATACTTACCAAGTCAACGGCGCTAAGGTTGGACCTTGCACAGTCAGCTTTGTCTGGCCAACTGGGGCCGAAGGCAAGAAGGGTATTCCTGCGAAGTACTCCGATAAATCAGATATCAAGTTTGAAGTCAAGTCAGGTCGCAACACCTTTGATTATGACATCAAAACGAAGTAGTTGATCTCCATGAAACAAGTCCAATCCTGGCTTCAAAGTCATCAAGATCAAATGGTCGATGAGCTTGAACAACTGTGCAACATAAACTCCGGATCGGGAAATCTCCTAGGATTGAACCGCATGGCCGAATGGCTAACGGAGTACTTTTCGCCGCTTGAAGTTTTATGTCAAAAAATCGAACTTCCGTCTTATCAAACAATCGACGACGGGGGTGCCTTGTGCTCACACACAACGGGGCACGCTTTGCGGTGGGACCTCTCCGGAACGAGCTCGGGTGCAAGAAAACGACTTCTTCTCAACATCCATTACGACACGGTTTACGGGCCCAGCAGCGCATTCCAATTCTGTGAGCGGTACTACGTCACTGATTCAAAGGGACAACGCGACTTAAGAATGCGCGGGCCCGGCGTCATCGACGCCAAGGGTGGGATCGTCGTCATGCGTTGGGCAGCGTTTGCAGCCAAGAAATTTCTGGATCTCTCGAATTTGGACCTGAGTATTGTCCTTACGCCAGATGAAGAAATCGGCTCACCTGCGTCGATCGATCTTTGGACGGCGATTGCGCCGCAGTTCGATTTCGCAATGCTATATGAACCGACACTTGCTGATGGTTCATTGGTTTCGCAGCGAAAAGGAACCGGCACCTTTATTGTGGTTGTACGCGGGAAATCAGCACATTCTGGTCGAAACTATCATGATGGC
>JAYVHC010000969.1:0-3271 GCA_043771575.1 Planctomycetia bacterium | reverse complement strand
GCCACGGTCAGTTTTCCAAGTCTTCCGCCTAGGTTGTCGACGCGATAGGCTTCCGACACATCGCGAGGGCAGCGAATCACAGCGTTTGCAGCTTTGCCTTCGGTCTCTGCCAAGCGCAAGCGTTGCCCCACGAGCTTGCCAGCTTCATTTACCAGCGGGCCCTCGAGATCTAGCTTCGAATTCTTGGCATCCACACTGTACATCCAACTGCTCTTATTTTGGACTGGCGACGCAACAGATAGGGGGACTTCGAACTGACGATCTGTGAATTGTGCAGCAGCCTGTTGCGGGTGTGGCAAGTCGACGGCGATGCCGAAGCGATGCGTAACTTCCGTTTGGCCGTTTACTGCAATCAACGTTTCAAGAAATCGATCTTCGAAACGTCGATGGAATTCAAGACCTCCGGTCAGCAAATACGTACGATATTCCGTTTCATCAATTTCAATCAACTGCGGTGCAATGCAGATACCCCGGGCCCAAGGTTCGCGAGATCCACTGGCAAAAGTCCGAAGAATCGCGGATTCTGTAGGCCAGGCAAAACGCAGCACATAGGCTGACTTCCAAGGATCTTCGGCCAGCTGCGGCAAGTCATGTAACCGCGCCGTGACCTCCAGCACACGACTGCCACGCCACGTGGAGAAGTCGATTTGAAACCTGCCGACCATTTCGCCCTGATCAAGCAATTGCCCCTGAGAGCGAATCGAACTAAACACATTGGAGTTAACCAGCGTTTCGACGCGATCTGCTTTCATTTCAGAGTGCCGGAATTCCTTGCCGCTCGTTTCGCGCCGTGCCAGCGAAAAACTGAACCGATTGCCTCGACGACCGGGCACATGGAGACTCCGCAAATGCCCTCTTTGCGCATCAATCTGTGCTTCAAAGAATTCATTCTGAAGTAAGCCACCGGCTTCAGCCAACGAACGCTGCTTCGACTTAGCAGAAACGCTGTCGCTTACTCCGGCCAATACGAAGCCGAACTGAGGTGCGTCGATCAGTGTCACATGATCGCCATTGACCGTACCCGCTGCGTGCATGCAACTGGACTCAGGTGCAAGCATTTGATTTCTATGCAAGTGCACTGGGACGCGCGAGGCACAACTATAAGGATTGAGAATCAGTCGAGCAGACTCCTGAACTTGACCCATTTGACCCGCATTTATCGCCTTCGCGCCTGGCGCTAAGTGCTTGACAAGTCGATGCAACCAGGAAGACTTAAGCGCATCCAGCACCTCACCGACACTTTCTGTCTCGCCTTCGACGGTAGACGGATCTAGCAAGGCATCAATGCGATCCCACAGGAGCGACAGGTCGGGTGCCCACAACGCCAGTGGCGCAGCGCAATAAGTAGGCGTGTGGACTTCGCCATCAGTCGGGGTGACAGTCGCGGGGACTTGGTGATATTGGTCAAGTTGATAGGCCAAGTTGGCTAGGTTCTGAACCGCATTCGCAAGGCTCTGCAACCGTTGATAGGCTTGCGTGCGATGGAAAAACTGTGCGATGGACAACAGGCCAGTTGTGTTGAGCCAATCTTGGTGGAACTGGTTCGCGGCCAATCGTTCTTGGTGATACGACGCATCGGTGTTTTCAAAGAAATCGTCTGCCAAAACCCATTTCCCCAAAGCGGGCGTGCGTTTGGTGATCGTCACCAACAAATGGAAGTAATCGCAGTAGCGATTAGGCCAGTGAGCTAGCACGAGCGCGGGAACCTGTTCACGATCGAGGGATTCTCCCGCCCTAAGACCGAAAACGAGAAAACTTGATGGGTCAGCCGCATCGATGACCTTCGGGGTGAGTGCGGGCGAGAATGTCCCATCGGAGGCTTCCCAAGAGATCTTCGCTTGAGTCCCTTGAGGGTAATCGCCGCTATCCCACGCAATTAACATACAACCGACGAAGCCGCTACGTCTTAGGTGCAACGACATGTCAGGCACGGCACCAAACGAGTAGCGAGAAAATACTTTCGGTTGCGCTACCCCAAGCTCTGAATAAGCCTCGCGAGCGCGCGCCAAATCGCGCCGCACGGCATCAAATGACATCAGTGGATGCGGTCGCTCTTGATCGAGCCCGCCGACGAGCACGCCGGATCTTTGGGCCAGCGTAGTGTTCAGTAACTGCATCGACTCAGGTTGCTCGTCGCGCAACTTGCGAACCAGCGAAGCACTGGCGAGCAGCGAGGTGGGCGGATGCGAGTTACCAAGCTGCTTCTTCAGCGAAGCGCCCAGAGTGCTGGAGGCGAGCAACGTAACGTCAACCAAGTTTACGTCCAAGGAGTAGTAATGATCCCGTTCTTGGCCAAGCTGATCAAAGCACGATTGCAGCATGCGTTCGGCGGTTTCACGATCATCGCTGACCGCTGCTTGCGCGGCTTGCAAGGCCTGATCGCTGAACAGTAACTCGTCAAGGTTGCTGGTGTAGCGTAACTGCCGCGTCATCAATTGGACTTGCAAAAATGCATAACCCAAGGCGGCGAAATCTTGTCGCAATGCATCCACCGTAGCATTGCTCTGGTTCAAGCCTGTCGCTTGAAGCAACTCGGATTGAAATTCAGGCCAAGGTGCTCGAGCGTTGACGAGCAGACTGCCAGCTGCGGAGACTTCATCGTGAAAACCACTTCACAAAAACGACTCGCTGGCGCTGGGCAGTATGAGCAGCAGGTCATTTAAATCAACCGGCGGATAGGCGGCTTGCTGCCACCGCGGCGCGGTGCATATGGCTGCAATGAGCTTCGGATGCCACAACGCGACCCAACCTGACAACAACGCATCCGCCTGATCGCCAGCCAGAGAGCGTGGGAAATCATCCAGACCATGGCCGGGCAACAACAATAGGCACTCACGCAGTTTCATCTAAGTCCTCTAAATCAAGTTTTCTGGCGGCTGGGGTTTTCTGCCTGCTGAGGTGGAATATCAGGCATTCGCTCCCATGAAGGGAATGCGTGTGGCGACGCGGAAGTTTACTCAACAATCCTCAAGTGCGGGGATGGCGAGGTCAAATCGGGTCCTTTTTTTCCCTGGCCTAGTTGCCGCAAGTCCTTTTGTAAACAGGGACGTTGATCGAATCAAAAAATCCGCCAGTGGTCGAAAGGGGAGGCTGGAGAGGCTGGCTCGTCGGAAAAATTGGTAAAAGCGTCGCTAGAACCGCGGAGAAATTTGACAGGTGGGGGCCGAACTCGATACAGTTAAGGGAGTAGAAGTCTCATCACACAAACTCTCGTCAGCTTTCAGGTTCGTTATTCTACTCTGAAGTCGCGAATTGAGTTAACCGGTTGCGC
>JAYVHC010000968.1:0-6052 GCA_043771575.1 Planctomycetia bacterium | reverse complement strand
TTGTCAAAGGCACGGCGATTTAACAAACCTGTCAATCCGTCTGTGCGCGCTTCAGTCAAATAACTAGAAATCTGAACGGTTTGCGATTCAAGCCGCTTCTCCGTGTCGTCTAATCGTTGCTGCAGTAGCTGATTGGCGCTCATGATTTGCGACAGCATGCCAAGCACTTCTTCGCGCGGCGCTTCGCTTTTGCTTCGAGCTTGTTTGCTTATCGAGTCGAGCTGATTCTGATATTTTGTTACGTCGCCAGCGAATTCCGATGTCCATAATGAGAGGTTGCGAACAAAGGAAAGAAATTGGGCCTGATCAACTTGCGGTGGCGAGGCTTTTTTCCCCAGCCAGTAGCCGAGTAGCATACCAAATACGAGTAAGCCGGTTCCAACGGCCAAACCGAGCAAAAAAATGGTTGTGTTTGGCGGCAAAATCTGGCTCCCGCGGATGGCTTGTGTAGACCCTTTTTCTGAACCGCGCTGTTCGCAGTCGCAACTCTCCGAAATGCAGAGGATTTACGATGTGCACGCACAAAGGTCCGGGTTTCGAAAGAGAGGCTAAGTCACTGTCGGTCGATGGTGGTGGAAAACTGCGGCGCACTATCGCCATAATGACGCTGGATCATCTGGCAGCATGGACATATCCGCAATTTCGGGCGAATCGTTCTTGGCGATGACCACCACCCCATGTGGACTAATCGCAAATCCTCGCTGACGATCCAATTCTATGTCATAACCGATCGACATGCCGGCTGGAATGGTGACTCCTTTATCGATAATCGCCCTTCGCACTCTGGCATGTCGCCCAATTTTGACGCCTTGGAAGAGGATGCTATCTTCAACCTGAGCATAACTGTTGACGCGCACATCGGAACTGATCACGCTTCTGACCACTTTACCGCCGCTGATAATTGTGCCTGGGCAAACGATGCTATCGATCGCTTGTCCACAACGGTCGCCCTCACCCCGGCTACCAAAGACGAATTTCGGCGGCGGTGAATTGGGTTGGTGCGTGCGAATCGGCCAATCAGCGTCATAAAGATTGAGTAGCGGATCGATCTCGATCAAATCCATATTGGCTTCGAAATACGCATCCAGCGTTCCGACATCGCGCCAGTAAGCTTGCCGCTTTCGATTCTCGTCGCGGAACGGGAACGCATAAACGTTATGCTCGTCGATGATAGACGGAATAATATTTTTACCAAAGTCGTGGCTACTATTTGTTTCCGTCGCATCTCGGCAAAGTTGTTCGAACAAGAATCGAGCCGTAAATACGTAGATGCCCATCGATGCCAAGCAGTGATTGTCGTCGCCTGGAATTGTCTTGGGATTTGGAGGCTTTTCTTGAAAGCCATTGATGCGATTCCTTTCGTCGACTTGAATCACACCAAACTCTTTCGCTTCTTCGCGACTAACTCGCAACGCACCCACCGTTAAATCCGCACCCATTTCGCGATGAAACTCAATCATTCGCAAGTAATTCATTTTGTAGATGTGATCACCGGCCAGTATCAACACATACTCTGGGCGATCTTTTTCGATCACAAAGATGTTCTGATAGACCGCGTCAGCCGTCCCTTGGTACCACTGCTCATCAATTCGCTGCTGGGGTGGCACGATGTCGAGGAACTCACCCAGTTCGGCACAAAAGAAGGGACGCCAACCGGTGTTAATGTGCCGATCTAAACTCAGCGATTTGTATTGAGTGAAAATGAGGATTCGACGTAAGCCGGAATTGATCGCATTGGACAATACGAAGTCGATAATGCGATAGTTTCCGCCAAACGGTACGGCCGGTTTGGCGCGCTCCAAGGTTAACGGTTCAAGGCGTGTCCCTTTTCCGCCAGCAAGGACTACAGCGGTCGTCTTTCGAAGCATGGTCCCACCCAAAGCGTTTCTAAGTTAGCCGCAGAATAAATACCGTTTCATCCTCGCAAGCTCAATTAAATCAGTTACTCAGCATAACAACTTTTGCGCTGCGTTTGAATCGTGCTTCCTCATCGCGATGGCAGCCAGAGGGGCGAGGATTACGCCGCGCGACGATCTTCGACATCGTAATCTTGATCGTCCTGGATACGTCTCAAACGCTTACGCTCTGCTTTCGATAGCGGACGCGCGCTACCCTCAACGGCTTGCTGTGCCGGACCGTTCGTGGTCGGAATCGGCTTGTTGACCGATAATGGTCGAATATCGGGCTTGCCAGTAACACGACTTTCCGTGGGCGCCGATGATTCCGGAGGCGGCAATCGCAAGGAGGGCAATTTCAGCTTTGGCAATCCCAATTTCGGCATTCTTAGCCGAGGCAAGGACGGCATTTTCATTTTCGGAATGCTTAACTTCGGTACCCAACTGCGTTTCTCGATCGCATCGGGTTCACCTTCAACACGATTGCTTGACGCCACTGGCTTCTTCATTGGGCGTTGCTCGGCTTTCAGCCGCAGTCGCTCGGTCTTGGACGCCAATTGCTCCGCCGCTCGTAGCGCTTTGTTCGCTTTGCGATCCGCGCTAGTCTTCCCGTCCGCGCTAGGCTCGCTGATGAATCGACTCAGCCAGGAACGCTTCGCGGCCAGTTGCCCCTCTGCACTGGAATCTGAGCGACGCACTTGCGCGAGCGGTCCAGCGACCTGAACACCCGTGCGTTGCTCGGTATTCCGTTGCTCTGCACGTGGCTCAGATCGCTGATCTTGGCGGGTGTCCCTCGGCTGATCTGCACGTTGCTCGGCACGCAGTTCCTGCGGCCGATCCTTGGCGGATGTCTTGGTGGAGATTTCTACTCCGCTGGCAGGCTGTTTGCGTTTCATAAAGCTTGGTAAACCAAATCGCCGCGGTTGCTTCTCCTTCGCTTCGCTTTGTGCACTCCGCTTACGGCTCGTTGAATTATTTTCAGCGTCCTCTTCAACCGGTCGGCGCAAGCGGAAGCTTGGCAATTTCGGCATGGAGGGCATCGACTCCCGCAAGCGCTCTTTCCAAGTTGATGAGACACTCGCGGCCAATCGACCACGCAACAGAAAACGCCGCTGAGCTTCGATATACACCACCCGTAGATAGGATAACGATGCAAGCCAAATCAAGGTCAAGCCACCCAACCATAAGGCCGATCGTAACCAAATCCGAAATTGGACACTAAAATCAATCTTCAACATGTCTTGACTAAGTGCAGCACTCCCTGCCCAAGCCACCAGTCCTACCAACCAAAATACCAGACTCGTCGGTACGGTCTTCAGCTCGCTGCATAGACGCACCCCTAACATGCCGACGAGGGTCGCAAGTGTAGCTTGCACAACCGCGGGTCCAGACCATCCTAAATTAAGTTGACTCCAACGATTCAGCGCGTCCCCGAAGATATCAATCACACGGGTTGTCGAGTCCAAACTGCCGATGACACAAGTCGAAACCAGCCAAAACCACAAGCGATAATCACCGTTGTAATCGTCGAGTTTGTGACGGCGCAATCGAAACGTAAGCACAGTGGATACAAGGCACAGCAACCACAATTGGCCACTCAGCCAGGCTGCTATGCCGCGCGGATGGCTGGCATCCAACAGCACCGCCAGTGGTTGGCCATACCATTTCAAGTAGCCGTTAACGTAAATCAAGTAGTGTGAAAGCAGCAACAGCGTTGGAATCAGGCAACTCGCGAACACCGCCAAGAGATAAGCTCGGCGGCGTACAGGAATCAATTGCACCACCCGATGCTGGCACGCTCCTCGAACATCTTGGCTATAACCGGCGCTCCGACGACGTAGCGGTTCAGCACTCTCTTCGTCGTCAGAGGTTGTACTTCGGCGGGTGCGCGCCCGAGCGGTGGTACTTGAAGCACCTTCATCTTCCGATGACAAACTCTCGCGGAGGATGCGCTTGCGGCGATCCATCCGCGGATCTCGTGATAGCGGCATGGCCGACGAGTCCGGTCAAAAGTAACTCAAACGCAGCTTGCGACCTCGTCGGGGCGCAGCCTTAATCTGCTTCTCTATTCGCAGAATTTGCTTGGTCCTGTCAAGTCGGTATCCTTCTCTTTAGGCCGCAATAAGCACATTTCCCCCTGCCCCTATTGCCAATGAACGGCCGTTAACAGAATCGCTAGTCCGCTTCTGAATTTCTCCCTTTTGCGTTACCCTGAAGTCCGAAAATCCAACTCGCGTAAACTGAATCGCGCTACCAAACTCAATTGCAAAATCGCTCACGGAACATCATGTCGCTGCAAAAATCCGCAATCGAAGCGCTTATTCCTCATCGTTCTCCCATGCTCCTGGTGGACGAAGTAATCGAGCAGACCGAGAACAAGATCATTTGCACCAAGCGGTTTTCTAGTGACGATTTTTTTCTGCAAGGTCATTTCCCAAACTTCCCACTCGTCCCCGGCGTCATCCTCTGCGAATGTGCTCTACAATCCGGCGCGATTTTGCTCGCTAGCAAAACTCCGCAAGATGGTTCCGTCCCCGTCGCTACCCGGCTCGATGGCGTCAAGTTCAAGCAGATGGTGCGACCAGGCGATTCGATTCGTATCGAAGTCACGCTCAACGAAATTGTTTCGACCGCTTACTTCATGACCGGCAAAATTACGGTCGAAGGTAAACTTGCCGCTCGACTCGAATTCGCCTGCAGTGTCGCTCAGCCCCTATAACTCCTGTGGCACAGGCCGCCCGCCTATGGTATGCATCAGTGTAGAACGATTGTCAGTGTAGAACGATTGTCCCAATCGTTCTTGGGAGCAATTGGGACAATTGCTTTACTTTACTTGGGACAATTGCTTTACTCTCGACCTTTGGATTGAGGTCAATGAATTCTATATCTATCGGCTAGTGGCATGTTCAATAGCATCACAGCAATTTGGATTGGTTGCGGTATCCTCGCCGTGTTCATGCTCGTAAAGATGATGCGCCGTCGACAACTGTATTTAATCGACCTATTAAAAAAACATGTTGAGCTTCACGCTACCTGGGCTCGGCGTCGCGATCGCGCACTGCAAATGGCTGCCACTGAGCAAGCAGCTGCTGAGCAAAAGAAAGCTAATGTAGTCAAAATCGTCAATGAGCTTACAAGTCATTCCAGCGAAGCGGCTTAGTTTAGCTTTGCTTAGACCTGCTGGCCAGGGGCCAAAATACCATGGGATTATTCGATGGGACTTCGCTTGAGCGTCCAGTGCGCTGCGAACAATGCGGCGGCGATAAGAAACTATGCAAGTGCCCACCACTCACGCAACCAGTTGTCGATACGCCGCCCGAGAAACAGTTCCTCAAGGTCAGACTCGACAAACGCAAACGCGGCAAGCTCGTAACCGTGATCAGCGGCTTCACATGCGTTACGGCTCAATTGCAACAAACGCTCAGCCACCTGCAAAGCCAATGCGGAGCTGGCGGATCGATCGATGAACGGAACATCGAACTCCAGGGCGATCACACGGCGCGTGTTCCCAAGCTACTCGTCGCACGCGGCTATCGTTTCCAAGGCATAAAGTCTTAGAGGATTTCAAGTTCGAGGTGACCAGCAAGGCATCGAGTGGCGTCAATTGAGTATCTCCATTAACGTCAAGGAATTGCGTACCCCCGGCTTCGCCTTCGCCGCTGCTTGCAGACTTGGTTCGACCAGCGTTGAGGGCATTGATGAGTGTTGATCGTTAATACGCCAACTTGGAAGTTTATCGACTCTGCGGGATTTGGCGATCGTGAATGGCATCCAAGGTTTTCTTAGATGCCAACCATGGACCGATCTTCATAGCATTCCGACCAATTTTATTAAGTATGGCTAAATTTTAATTTAGAGCTCTTAACGATGCATTCGGAACAGAAATTGCGGTTGACTAATACGGATGCTTCGAGCTGTTCGAAGCCGTTTCGCGTTTTGTTTGAAAGAAGGTAACTATGTTCAAGTCGCAATCTCTAATCGCCGCGATGGCCTTCGCTGCGGTCATGCCCATGACCGCTTCTGCCCAACACAAGGAAGATGACGGGATGATGAAGAAATGTGCCCAAGTATACGCCACTTGCCAAATCGAGTGTGATGGCTGCTTCAGTTATTGTTTGAAGATGGTGGCTGAGGGTAAGGCGGAACACAAGGAAACG
>JAYVHC010000967.1:0-1888 GCA_043771575.1 Planctomycetia bacterium | reverse complement strand
AGCCATCGCTGTACCGGAGTAAGGAGCGATGTATTGCAGCGGAGCAGGCGTACTAGCACCCGACACGATCACTGTTGTATAGTCCATCGCGCCGTATTTGCGGAGGGCTTCGATCACCAGAGCGACCGAAGAATCCTTTTGACCGATAGCGACGTAGAAGCACTTTACGCCGGTGTCCCGTTGATTCAAAATCGCGTCGATGGCGACGGCGGTCTTACCCGTTTTGCGGTCGCCGATAATCAATTCGCGTTGCCCGCGACCGATGGGAGTCATCGCGTCCACGCACTTGATACCCGTTTGCAGCGGTTCGTGCACCGGTTGACGTTCGGCCACTCCGGTCGCGATCACTTCCACGGGGCGTTGCTCCGTCGATTCGACTGGTCCGCGACCGTCGAGCGGGTTGCCGAGCGGATCGAGCACACGACCAATCACACCATCGCCCACGGGCACGCTGAGCAGTTTTCCGAGCGATTTTACCTCATCGCCTTCACTGATCGTCAAGTAGTCACCCAGGATGATCACCCCAACGGAGTTTTCTTCGAGGTTGAACGCCAGTCCGATGACACCGCTGGGGAACTGAACCATTTCACCGGACATCACGCCCGACAAACCGTATACCCGAGCAATACCGTCGCTGACTTCGAGGACCGTACCGACTTCGCGGACGTCCATCTTGCTCTCGAACGTCTCGATTTCTTTTTGAATCACCGAGGCGATTTCGTCCGAGTTGAACTTCATGGCCTACCCCAAAAACTTAGGTTGATTGAAAGGAATTATCTAAAATATGGATGAGTTTTATGACGAGATCAGTGAATCGAAGTTGCTGCGCATCGAACGCTGTACGCCCGAGAGCACCGATTGTCTCAACTGTTGCATTTTGCCGAGGACGCTGCCGTCGTACACTTTGTCGCCGATTCGCAGGACGATGCCGCCCAGCAAAGCCGCGTCGATGCTCTCTTCAAGCACCGCATCTTTGCCGAACGCAGATTTCAATTGATTACGAATCGCACTGCGCTGTGCATCATCCAAAGCTAAGGCCGATGTTACTTGAACGTGCAAGCGTCCCAGTTGTTCGTCGCGAAGCATCGAGGCGGTTACTTGTACCGCTCGAAGCGATTCTGCTCGACCGCGGCGGCAGAGCACTTTGATGAAATTCAATAGCAGCTTATCGAGTTTGCCACCGAAGATCCGATCCAGCATCGCTTCTTTTTCTTCTTGAGCGATGTTGGGCGAACCGAGGGCTTGCTCGAGAGCCGGGAAGCGATTCAAACATTCCTTTACGACTGCTTCGAGTTGCGAGACGATTTCATCGGTCTTGCCGCCCGCCGCACCCAGTAGGGCTTTGGCGTACAGCGCGCCGACCTGTTGTTCGTCGCCATCGAGTGCAGTTTGATGTTGTGTTTGCTCGGCCATACTCATTCGTTCAACGCGGTTCGCTGGTTCGTTCAAAGCTGTTTTGCTGGAAACCTTCTGCTGAAAACTAATTGTTGCTTGGCAACTGTTTGAGCATGTCTTGAATCATGCCTTGGTGGTCGCTGGCTTTGACTTCGCGTCCGACAATGCGTTGTGCCAGAGTCATGGCCACTTCGGTCGATTGCTGAGCCAATTCGTTGAGCGCAACACGCTTGGCGGATTCGATATCCGCGACTGCGCGATCGCGTTGACGGGCGGCTTCTTCTTGAGCTGAAGCAAGCAGGCGCTGGCCCGCAGCTTCGGCGTCCTTGCGCGCGTCGGCCACAATCTGCTGAGCTTCTTGAGCCGCAGCAGCTAACTTCGCTTCGTACTGGACCAACGTTGCCGCAGCGTCTTTCGCCGCTTGCTCAGCATTCCTGATGTTCGCAGCGATCGATCGCTCGCGTTTTTCGAGCCCTTCTGCAATCGGCTTCCA